>NZ_JBGLYV010000091.1:0-24685 GCF_047304225.1 Pseudomonas sp. Pseusp3
CCCCAAACCCCACCCACCTCAAAGCGATACAAAAAACAAATACGACACGTCATTTTGTGTTTGATATTAATTTCTGTATCGCTTATAAAGTTCTCCATGCCTCAGAACAGATTCAAGGCGGGAGACAAAAAATGTACGCACAGCTAGTAGAAACAGGCGTAAAGCGCATAAAAGACCTCTCGGAAATGTCCGAAGAGGAACGCGCCTTCCAGGAAAAAATCGATTCAGAAATCAAGATCGAAGCCAAGAACTGGATGCCAGATGCCTACCGCCAGACCCTGATCCGGCAGATTTCCCAGCACGCCCACTCCGAAATCGTCGGCATGCTGCCCGAAGGCAACTGGGTCACCCGCGCGCCAAGCCTCAAACGCAAACTGCAACTGATGGCCAAGATCCAGGACGAAGCCGGCCACGGCCTGTACCTGTACAGCGCCATGGAAACCCTGGGCGCCGACCGCGATGAAGAGATCGCCAAGCTGCACAGCGGCAAGGCCAAGTACTCGAGCATCTTCAATTACCCGACGCTGAACTGGGCCGACATGGGTGCGGTGGGCTGGCTGGTGGACGGCGCGGCGATCGTCAACCAGGTGGTGCTGCAGCGCACCTCCTACGGCCCGTATTCACGGGCGATGATCCGCATCTGCAAGGAAGAGAGCTTCCACCAGCGCCAAGGCTACGAAATCCTCCTGACCATGATGCGCCACGGCAATCAGGCGCAAAAAGACATGGTCCAGGACGCGATCAACCGCCTGTGGTGGCCGTCGCTGATGATGTTCGGCCCGAGCGACGAACACTCGCCGAACAGCGCACAGTCCATGGCCTGGAAAATCAAGCGCCAGAGCAACGACGAACTGCGCCAGCGCTTCATCGACCAGACCATCCCGCAGCTGGAACTGCTGGGCTGCACCTGCCCCGACCCGGACCTGAAGTGGAACGCCGAACGCGGCCACTACGACTTCGGCGAAATCCAGTGGAACGAATTCTACGAAGTGCTCAAGGGCAACGGCCCGTGCAACCAGGAACGCGTCGCCACTCGCCGCAAGGCGATTGAAGACGGTGCCTGGGTTCGTGAAGCCGCCGTCGCCCACGCCCGCAAAAAACAAAACAAGAACGCCGCCTGATCCGGCCACCTGATGTGGAGTAACTGAAATGTCCGAGTGGACCCTCTTCGAAGTCTTCGTGCGCAGCAAGCACGGCCTGAACCACAAGCACGTCGGCAGCGTGCATGCCGCCGACACCACCATGGCCATCGAGAACGCGCGCGAGCTCTATACCCGTCGCAGCGAAGGCGTGAGCCTGTGGGTGGTGCCTTCGGCATTGATCACCGCTTCGTCGCCGGATGAGAAAGACCCGCTGTTCGATCCGTCGGACGACAAGGTTTACCGCCACGCCAGCTTCTACGAGCTGCCGGCCGAAGTCGGGCACATGTGAGGTCGACCATGGACAACAAGACTGATCTGATCGAATACCTGCTGCGCCTCGGTGACAGCGCCCTGATCCAGGGCCAGCGCCTGTGCCAGTGGTGCGGCAAGGCCCCGGCACTGGAAGAAGAACTGGCGCTGATGAACGTCGGCCTCGACCTGGTGGGCCAGGCGCGCAACTGGCTGGAGTACGCCGCCGAACTGCTGGACGACGGCCGCGACGCCGATCACCTGGCGTTCCGCCGCGACGAGCGCGCCTACCGCAACCTGCTGCTGGTGGAACAACCCAACGGCGACTTCGCGGTGACCATGCTCAAGCAGTTCCTGTATGACGCCTGGCACCTGGAAGTACTCAAGGGCCTGAGCCAATCCAGCGATGAACGCATCGCCGGCATCGCCGCCAAGGCCGTGAAGGAAGTCACCTATCACCTGCGCCGCTCCAGCGAATGGGTCGAGCGTCTGGGCGACGGTACTGAGGAAAGCCACAAGCGCATGCTCGCGGCCATCCCGGAAGTCTGGCGTTTCACCGTCGAACTGATCGCCGCCGATGACAGCGAGCAGCGCCTGTGTGAAGCCGGCATCACCCCGGATATCGCCACTGTCGCCAGCGCATGGCAAGCCAAGGTCGAAGCGATTTTCGCCAGCGCCACCCTGCCCGTTCCTGCGGCGCCAAACTATTTCTACCTGAATGCACGCAAAGGCCTGCACACCGAACACTTAGGGATTTTGCTGGCCGAGATGCAGTTCCTGCCACGAGCGTACCCCGATGCAACCTGGTGAGCTGATCGCCAGCGACCTCGGCGCCCGGCCGGCACAACCGACCGACCTGGCTGCCGCATGGGCGATTTTGGCAGAGGTCATGGACCCGGAAGTGCCGGTGGTCAGCGTGGTGGACCTGGGGATCGTGCGTGACCTGGATTGGCAGGCCGGTCACTTGCACGTGGTGGTCACGCCGACCTACTCCGGCTGCCCGGCCACCGAAGTGATCGAGGGCGATATTCGCGACGCACTGGAGCAGGCCGGTTTTCGCGCGCCGAACCTGGAGCGCCGCCTGACCCCGGCCTGGACCACCGACTGGATCAGCGACAGCGGTCGCGAACGCCTGCGCGCCTATGGCATCGCGCCACCCGATGGCAGCACCAGCAAACGCAGCCTGCTCGGTGAGAGTCCGGTGATCGCCTGTCCGCAATGCGGCAGCGCCCACACCGAGGTACTCAGCGAGTTCGGCTCCACCGCGTGCAAGGCCCTGTACCGCTGCGTCGATTGCCGGGAACCGTTCGACTATTTCAAGTGCATCTGAGCGGCGAATCGGCCGTCCCAGCTGGAGAACAACAATGAGCAAATTTCACAGCCTGACCATCAAGGACGTGCGCGCCGAGACCCGTGACGCGGTGTCCATCGCCTTCGAGATTCCGCAGGACTTGCAAGACAGCTTCCACTTCACCCAGGGCCAGCACCTGGTGATGCGCACGCAACTGGACGGCGAAGAAGTACGCCGCTCGTACTCGATCTGCACCGGGGTCAACGACGGTGAACTGCGCGTAGCGATCAAGCGCGTGGCCGGCGGTCGTTTCTCCGCGTTTGCCAACGAACAGCTGAAGGCCGGGCACAACCTGGAAGTCATGCCGCCCGCCGGGCACTTCAGCGTCGAACTCGACCCGGCGCGCCATGGCAACTACCTGGCGGTGGCGGCAGGCAGCGGCATCACGCCGATCCTGTCGATCATCAAGACCACCCTGGAAACCGAACCCAACAGCCGCGTGACCCTGCTGTACGGTAACCGCTCCAGCTCCGGCGCGCTGTTCCGCGAACAGCTTGAAGATTTGAAGAACCGCTACCTGCAGCGCCTGAACCTGATCTTCGTGTTCAGCCGCGAACAGCAGGACGTCGACCTGTACAACGGTCGGATCAACGCCGAGAAATGCGAGCAGCTGTTCAGCCGCTGGTTAAACGTCAAGGCCCTCGACGCCGCCTTCATCTGCGGCCCTCAGGAAATGACCGAGACCGTGCGCGACAGCCTCAAGGCCAAGGGCATGCAACCCGAGCGCATCCATTTCGAACTGTTCGCCGCCGCCGGTAGCGAGCAAAAGCGTGCCGCCCGCGAAGCCGCCCGCCAGGTCGATGCGGCGGCCAGCCAGATCACCGTGATCAGCGACGGCCGCGCCCTCGCCTTCGACCTGCCACGCAACAGCCAGAGCATCCTCGATGCGGGTAACGAACAAGGCGCGGAGCTGCCCTACTCGTGCAAGGCCGGCGTGTGCTCGACCTGCAAATGCAAGGTCATCGAAGGCGAAGTGGAAATGGACAGCAACCACGCCCTGGAAGACTACGAAGTGGCCGCCGGCTATGTGCTGTCGTGCCAGGCCTTCCCGATCAGCGACAAGGTGGTGCTGGATTTCGATCAGCTCTGAAACACCTGCACCACCCCCCTTGTAGGAGCGAGCATGCTCGCGATGAACCAGAGATCGCCGCGGGGTATCAGGCACCCCGCGTCATCTTTGACGACCATCGCGAGCAGGCTCGCTCCTACAGGGACAACAACAAAAACAACAAAGGAGAGTCACCATGAGCCCGCAAGACATAGAACTCATCCACCAGCACCCCGACTTCATCCAGTTGGTACGACGCAAGCAGAAACTCTACTGGTCGTTGTCGCTGATCATGCTGGTGATCTACTTCGGCTTCGTACTGCTGGTGGCTTTCTCCCCTTCTACCCTCGGCCAATCCCTGAGCGGCGGCGTGACCACCGTGGGCATGCTGGTGGGTGTCGTCATCGTCGGGCTGGCCTTTGCGCTGACCGGTTTCTATGTCTATCGGGCCAACAACGTGATCGACCCGCTGAATGAAAAACTCAAGCAGGAGTGCGCCCGATGAGCCGCCTTCTCGCGTTGTTCCTGCTGCCGCTGGCGGCTGTCACTGATTTTGCGATGGCCGCCGACGGCGCAACCCGCCCACTGAACTGGAACGCCATCGGCATGTTCCTGGTGTTCGTGCTGTTCACCCTCGGCGTGACCCGCTGGGCCGCCCTGCGCACCCGCTCGGCCAGTGATTTCTACACCGCCGGCGGCGGCATGACCGGCTTCCAGAACGGCCTGGCGATTGCCGGCGACATGATCTCGGCGGCGTCCTTCCTCGGCATTTCCGCGATGATGTTCCTCAACGGCTACGACGGTTTGCTCTACGCCCTGGGCGTATTGGCCGGCTGGCCGATCATCCTGTTCCTGATCGCCGAACGCCTGCGCAACCTCGGCAAGTACACCTTCGCCGACGTGGTTTCCTATCGCCTGGAACAGACCCCGGTGCGCCTGACCTCGGCCTTCGGCACCCTGACCGTGGCCCTGATGTACCTGGTGGCGCAGATGGTCGGCGCCGGCAAGCTGATCGAATTGCTGTTCGGCATCGACTACCTCTACGCGGTGATGCTGGTCGGCGTGCTGATGGTGTTCTACGTGACCTTCGGCGGCATGCTCGCCACCACCTGGGTGCAGATCATCAAAGCGGTGATGCTGCTGTTCGGCACCAGTTTCATGGCGTTCATGGTGCTCAAGCACTTTGGCTTCAGCACTGAGGCGATGTTTGCCGGTGCGACCGCTGTACATGCCAAGGGCAGCGCGATCATGGCGCCCGGCGGCTTGCTGTCCAACCCGATCGACGCGATATCCCTGGGGCTGGGCATGATGTTCGGCACTGCCGGCCTGCCACACATCCTGATGCGTTTCTTCACCGTCAGCGACGCCAAGGAAGCGCGTAAAAGCGTGTTCTACGCCACCGGTTTCATTGGTTACTTTTACTTGCTGCTGATCATCGTCGGCTTCGGCGCGATCGTCATGGTCGGCACTGATCCGTCGTACCGCGATGCCACTGGCGCGATCATTGGCGGCGGCAATATGGTCGCGGTACACCTGGCCCAGGCCGTCGGTGGCAACCTGTTCCTCGGTTTCATCTCGGCGGTGGCCTTCGCCACCATTCTGGCGGTGGTCGCCGGGCTGGCGCTGTCCGGCGCCTCGGCGGTGTCCCACGACCTGTATGCCTGCGTGATGCGCAAGGGTCAGGCCAGCGAGCAGCAGGAGATGCGCGTGTCGCGGATCGCCACGCTGTGCATCGGTGTGCTGGCGATCATCCTCGGCCTGCTGTTCGAATCGCAGAACATCGCCTTCCTCTCGGGCCTGGTGCTGGCCATCGCCGCGTCGGTGAATTTCCCGGTGCTGTTCCTCTCGATGTACTGGAAAGGCCTGACCACCCGTGGCGCTGTCCTCGGCAGTCTGTCCGGACTGGTCTCGGCGATTGTGTTGCTGGTGCTGAGCCCGGCGGTGTGGGTCAACGTGATGCATCACGACAAGGCACTGTTCCCGTACTCCAACCCGGCGCTGTTTTCCATGAGCCTGGCGTTCTTCAGTGCATGGCTGTTTTCCGTCACCGATACCTCGCCCCGTGCAGCCCATGAGCGCGGCCGTTATCTGGCGCAGTTCATCCGTTCGATGACCGGCATCGGTGCCTCTGGCGCCAGCAAACACTAATAACGACCGATCAGTTGGCAGGGAATAAAAATAATGAAACCCGCACGTACTGCACCTTGTGAATCTCTGTTTTCACTGGCCGCCGCATTGAGTCTGCCCATGATCGCCCCTTGCGCCATGGCCGACTTCATCGACGACAGCAAGGCCCGCATTGATATGCGCAACCACTACATCAACCGCGACTTCCGTCAGGACAACGCGCCGCAATCCAAGGCCGAAGAATGGGCCCAGGGATTCACTGCGCGCATCGAGTCCGGGTTCACCGACGGCACCTTCGGTTTCGGTCTCGACGCACTGGGCGAACTGGGGATCAAGCTCGACTCCAGTCCCGACCGTCGTGGCACCGGGCTGCTGCCGTTTGGCCCGCAGAGCCATGAGCCGGACGACGAGTACAGCGAGCTGGGCCTGACCGGAAAATTGCGGGTATCCAAAAGCGTGTTGAAACTCGGCACCCTGCAGCCCTTGTTGCCAGTGGCGACCTACAACGACACACGCCTGTTGGGTTCGACCTTTAAAGGTGGCTTGCTGACCAGCCAGGAAATCGACGGCCTGACGGTGAATGCCGGACGCCTGACCAAGGCCAACCTGCGGGACTCGTCCAGCAACGATGACATCGGCTTCGGCGCCGCCAGCAGCGATCACTTCGACTTCGGCGGCGGCAGCTACGCCTTCAGCCCACAACTGAACCTGAGCTACTACTACGGCAAGCTCGACCAGATCTATCGCCAGCAATTCGCCGGACTGGTGCATACGCAACCGCTGGGCAACGGCTTCAACCTGCGCAGCGACCTGCGTTATTTCGACAGCCGCGGCGACGGCGCCGAGCGGGCCGGGCGCATCGAAAACCGTAACTTCAACGGCATGTTCACGGTGTCCCACGGTGCCCACAAGGTCAGTGCCGCCTACCAGCAATTGTCCGGCGACAGCGCCTTTCCGTTCCTCAACGGCGGTGATCCGTACGTGGTCAACCTGGTGACTTTCAACACCTTTACCCGCGCCGACGAGGATTCCTGGCAGCTGCGTTACGACTACGACTTCGTCGCACAAGGCATTCCCGGCCTGACCTTCATGACCCGCTACACCGACGGCCGCCACGTCAAGGCGGGCACCGTCGACAACGGGCGCGAATGGGAGCGCGACACCGATATCAGCTACGTCATCCAGAGCGGTGTGTTCAAGAACGTCAGCCTGCGCTGGCGCAACGTGACCTTCCGTTCCGGCAATGGCTTGACTACCGCCCTCGATGAGAACCGGCTGATCGTCGGTTACACCGTGGCGCTTTGGTAATTCCGAAAGGGCGCGGTCACGGTCGCGCCACAACCCTTCATAATCAGGAGCAATCGTGATGTCCTCTTCACCTGCACTGCGTGCCCCCACCCTGCAAAGCTTTATCGCCGGCCGCTGGATCGGCCAACAAGGCGCGCAGATCCTGCGCAGCGCCATCGACGGCCATGAAATCGCCCGTACCCACGAAGAACGCCCGGACTTCGCCGAAGCCATCGAACACGGTCGCCGCCAAGGCGTCAGCGGCCTGATGGCGCTGGACTTCCAGCAACGCGCCCAGCGTCTCAAGGCCCTGGCCCTGTACCTGAGCGAGCGCAAGGAACAGCTCTACGCGATCTCCCACCACAGCGGCGCGACCCGCGCCGACAGCTGGATCGATATCGAAGGCGGCAACAGCACGCTGTTCACCTACGCCAGCCTCGGCTCGCGCGAGCTGCCGTCGGGCAACGTCGTCCACGAAGGCCCGGCGCTGCAGTTGAGCAAAATGGGCACCTTCGCCGGCACCCACATCCTGGTGCCTCGCGGTGGCGTCGCGGTGCACATCAACGCCTTCAACTTCCCGATCTGGGGCATGCTGGAAAAATTCGCCCCGAGCTTCCTTGCCGGCATGCCGTGCATCGTCAAGCCAGCCAGCGCCACCAGCTACCTGACCGAAGCCGTGGTGCGCCTGATGGACGAATCCGGCCTGTTGCCAGCGGGCAGCCTGCAACTGATCATCGGTGGTACCGGCGACCTGCTTGACCGCCTGCAAGGCCAGGACGTGGTGACCTTCACCGGTTCCGCCGACACCGCGGCCAAGCTGCGGGTCAACCCGAACCTGATCCGCAACTCGGTGCCGTTCACCGCCGAAGCCGACTCGCTGAACTGCGCGATCCTCGCTCCGGATGTCACTCCGGATGACGAAGAGTTCGAGCTGTTCATCAAGGAAGTCGCCCGGGAAATGACCACCAAGGCCGGGCAGAAATGCACCGCCATCCGCCGCGCCATCGTCCCGGCCAAGCACATCGATGCAGTCGCTACGCGCCTGCGTGATCGCCTGGCCAAAGTGGTGGTGGGCGATCCGTCGGTGGAAGGCGTGCGCATGGGTGCATTGGCCTCCCACGATCAGCAGAAAGACGTGGCCGAGCGCCTGGAAAGCCTGTTGCAGAGCAGCGACCTGCTGTTCGGTGCTCGCGATGGTTTCGAACCGCGTGGCGTGAACGTCGACAAGGGCGCATTCTTCGCCCCGACCCTGTTGCAGGCCCGCGATCCGCACGCTGAAGGTGGCGCTCACGACATCGAAGCGTTCGGCCCGGTCAGCACCCTGATGGCCTACGACGATCTCGACGAAGCATTGGCGCTGGCCGCACGCGGCAAAGGCAGTCTTGTCGCCAGCCTGGTGACCAAGGATCCGCAAATTGCTGCCAAAGCCGTTCCGGTCGCAGCTGCATTGCACGGTCGTCTGTTGGTGCTGGATCGCAACTGCGCCGGCGAATCCACTGGCCACGGCTCGCCGCTGCCACAACTCAAGCACGGCGGTCCGGGTCGTGCCGGCGGCGGTGAAGAACTCGGCGGCTTGCGTGCGGTGAAACACTACCTGCAACGCGCGGCGGTGCAAGGTTCGCCAACCATGCTGGCAGCGGTCACCGGCGAGTACGTGCGCGGCGCCAAGGTCATCGAAACCGACGTGCATCCGTTCCGTCGCTACTTCCAGGACCTGCAGATCGGCGAGTCGTTGCTGACCCACCGTCGCACCGTCACCGAAGCGGATCTGGTGAACTTCGGTTGCCTCTCGGGCGACCACTTCTACATGCACTTCGACGACATCGCGGCCAAGGAATCGCAGTTCGGCAAGCGCATCGCCCACGGTTACTTCGTGCTGTCGGCAGCGGCCGGCCTGTTTGTGTCGCCGGCACCCGGCCCGGTACTGGCCAACTATGGTCTCGACACCCTGCGCTTCATCAACCCGGTAGGCATCGGCGACACCATCCAGGCCCGCCTGACCTGCAAGCGCAAGATCGACCAGGGCAAGAAGAGTCCGCAAGGCATCCCGCAAGGAGTGGTGGCGTGGGATGTGGAAGTCACCAACCAGTTGGGTGAACTGGTGGCGAGCTATGACATTTTGACCCTGGTGGTCAAACGCGAGGATTGATCAGGCTTCATGGTTGGCCACAAATCTTGTGGTCAACCAGCAACCCCTGTAGGAGCGAGCCTGCTCGCGATGGAGGTCAACGATAACGCGGGCAGTCTGACTGAACGCGCTGTCTGGACGTTCTTCGCGAGCAGGCTCGCTCCTACAGGGGTAGAGGCGATTCAGGCGTCAATTGGCGTAGGACATTTCTGTTTTTCCTAGGCTTCGGTTATGCCCGTTGTACCTCACCCACAACTCACTCCCCCCGTTTTGCGGATACAAGTTCCACAGGTCCCAGGACATTTCCGGGCAAGGTCTTCGGAGATTTCCCTCGAATTGTGGCGATTTGCGTGAACTGGTTTGAAAGGTGCTCAATCGATAGTCTTTCGGGGATCACTGAAATTCAGTGGTGGGGTGTAGGAACCTCCAGAATCTGAAAGCGCTCTGGCGTCATTGCCTGGTTTGCGGCCGTTAAAATGCGCCCGTAAGATCAGCTGCGGCGGCCATGTACGGGCACGCTTCGGCGTGGTCGAGAGGTGCTCTCAGATCTCGATTTCCTACCCCGTACATGGCTGCCACCCCGGCCCGTAGGAAAGGCTTTTGGCAGCTCCATTTTCTTTATGAGAGCTCGAAACCATGAAAACCATTCACCCCGATCCACCCTACGAAAACCCAACTCCACACCCCGACAACCGCTTCATGGCACTCACCAGCAATTGCAGTGAAATGCCCACCCTCTTCGTCGACACCCATGCACCGCTCGACGTCCTGATGGACGCCGCCAACTACCGAATCCGAGCCGTCACCCAAGTACTGGAAAACCTGTCCATGCGCGGCTCGATCGAGTGCGAATCCTTCATCCTCAGCGACTTTTCATTGCTCTGCGCCATCCCGTTGCGCGATGGCTGTGATGTGCTGGATGTGGTCGGGCGAAGGTTGCGGGCACGCTGACCAGCCCTGTAGGAGCGAGCCTGCTCGCGATGGAGGCCAACGATAACGCGGGTGGTCTGACTGAACGCGCCGTCTGGACGTTCTTCGCGAGCAGGCTCGCTCCTACATTTGATCTGTGTTCGGCTGAAACTCTCAGTGCTTGCGCACGGTTTCCGGCGAGATGCTCATCCGGCTGGCGGTAGAACTCACTCGTCAGAACTACGTTCAAGGCTTCTGGTTCAAAAGTGGTGATGCAGGCATCAACACCGTGCCCCACAGACCCGCCGCAGCCGCGCCGCCACTGAAGATGAATTGCGGCCCCGCACCGCGCTGAATCGCCTGCGCCCCGGCAGCGACGGCTAGCCAAGGCGAAGCGCAGCCTGGATGACCCAGCATTGCATCGAGGTTGCACAATCCCGGCCTGTTGACTGACATGGCGACTTCAGACAACACGCCTGCAATGGCGGCAGCCCGTCGCGCGTCGATACCCACTCGCCAAACCCGCTCGATTGATGTCGATTCAAGCGGCACCCAATCAAGAGCCTGGCGCGTAGCGTAAAGCAGGTCATCGGCGGTGGGCTTGCGCTCCTGCTCCGGGCGGTGAAGAAAGGCCATTGGCGGTAATGTGGTTTGCGTCAGACGGTTGCCAAACAACAACCCGACGGCGGCTTCCGCCGCACCTTCAGGCTGCTGCGGCGCAAACTGCACGGCCACCACCAGCAGCATCGCTCGATCACCAACACGCTGATCGAGCCAATAGTCCAGTGCCGCCAGCCCGCTGCCATCGACGGAATTTATGGGCTGGCGAATGCCGGATTCGCGCCATGCCTGTAGCCAAACTCGGCGCCATTGCTTCTCCGGCAAACCGGTATCGACATCCAGCAACAGGGCCAGTGGTTGATCAGCAGGCAACTGCACCAAAGTGGGTGCAAGGTCGGCGAGCGTCTGCGCCAAAATACTCAGCAATACCGCTTCCGGGTTTTCATCTGCATCGCATGAGAAACAACTATGGCGAAGCGTCGCTCCATCGATCCTGGACGCTTGTGACTTCAGCACCGTCGTCCCACTCAACAGAGCCTCCAGCTGTATTGCCAGTTCATCCTCAGGTGCTCGAAGCGCGGTCTGCAAGCTCACGCCCAACACCTGCTGCGATCGACGCCCCTGACGAATCTTGCGGATCAGGTCTTCTTCACGAGCTTCATCCCAACCATCGGCGGCACCATGTTCGCCCGCGTGCAACAGCACTCGCCCGAATCCCAGCACGCACCAGCCCAGGATTGGAATGCCCAAAGCCAAGCGCCAGAAATCCGAAGGCCGCTGGGGTAAGGTTTCGTCACCGAACAACAGCGTCGCTCCTGCGCCCAGCAAACAGCTCAGCAACAACAGGCCGAGCCAAAGTAAAAAGCGAGGTGGTTTAGGGCGGAGTGCGGGTGGGGGAATTTTATCCAGTCTGATTGGCATGCTTTCACCTAGCTCGCCGAAAAATCAATCGATTTGCACTGCCCCCATCTCGTAATCATCTTTACTTTTGCTTGGTATGAGACCTTGCACCATCCGGCCGTCGAATCCTCCACTAAAACTCTGTCCCCTTTGATTAGATACATCTTGCTTGAATACTGCGGAAGCGGCTCCGAAGCCCCCTCATAAAGAAATGTTTTCTCCAAAACGGTGCCTGTGATTTTTTTGTCAGCAGTGATGGTGCTAAACAATGGCGAGCTAACCGCTTCTTCAACACTCTTTTTATCTTTGTAAGGATATACATACGTCGAGTGCCCTTGCTCATCGACAGTATCCCCACCTAAATCAAAAAAACGAGTACGTTTTTTGTCGAGAAGTAGAGTATTCCCCTCTCGCCTAATAACACTGACGCTGTAGATATCACTTATCGAATCCCACGATTTTGGCACTTCCATACGATGAATAACAAACAGCATTTCTTCGAGCACTCCGTCAACGGGGAGAAAGAATGCGTCGGTGATTTTCCCTTCTGTACCTGCGTATGGAAATTCATGAACAAGTTTTGGGGTGCCAGATGAAATAACTGAATAGAGGGATATTCCATCAGGATCACGCGATAGTTGCCCTTCGGTTTGCGCATCTGATTTTGTGTAGACAATACATGCATTCACCCTATCTACATCGATAGAGCTATAAGCCTCCCGAAGACCAATACCGATGCACTTATTCGCACCGGGTATTTTTGCTTGTCCAAGCTCTACCACCTGTAGACCTTGATATGCATCATCAGTTAAGTAATTTTTTCCAGGAAGTTTACAATCCTTATTGAAAACCTTCTCACCTTGCTTTCTGGCAACGACCTTGTAACCAGACATGGTAAAACGCTCAAATGAATAAATGTATTCCCCACTAACAAACCGAAGAGCACTACCGATGGTTTCAGGATTGATAGAGGTATAAATTGTGAACATTCCTTTTGGCGGTATTTTTTTCTCTGGGTATTGCATTTCCACCTTTGCCAGACCAATGCCGTAGGACGGTTTCCCATAGCGATACTGTACATAACCACTTTCAGGAGATGTATTCGAATTCGCACAAATTGAAGCCACCTTTCCATCGTAGTCGTATTCGTCCGAGCTAGTATTAAAGGCGCAACTGATATAAATATCCTCGCCGTCTTCGCACATTGTTGTATTTATATCCACGTACGGATCCTTCGCCCAAACTTTTAGCTGAACGAAAGACACTACAACCAAGCAAAATATTAATATTATTTTCAATTTAAACTCCCTTTAATCCAAAGATCGCTAAAATTGGCTCTTCTATCAGCGTGGCTTTTGGTATGTTTGTTTACAACATCGGTTATTAAATCCACAACCTCAGAACAACTACCCTTATCGGCTATTTTATATAACTCATTATTCATCCAGAAGCTTACAGCTGATCGGACTGCATATTTCATGTCCAGCAGCAAGTCTGGATTTGCAACAAAATCAACTTGATCATCAGACCACTGCGCTGAATGCTTTGAGTGCCAACGCTGAAACGATTTGTAATTATCTAATCCTGTCAACTGTTTCAAACCTCGCCCTCTATACCTCCATCCATCACCGCTTGAAACCCCTCGATTGCCAAGCTCGTCGCGCCCCCCATAAGCGCCATTGGCAATGGCCTCAAAATCTGCTCTGGACATAGGCACGCCGTTTTCTTTGATTTTTCCCACTTTAACTTTGTACCCATATCGCCTTGCTTCTTCAGGGTTTTTCCGGAAGTAACTGAACAATTGAATTAACGCACCGGCCTCATAGGCAAAGTTTTCATCTACCGATAGTTCCTCCCCTGTTTCTTGCTTTATCTGCGCAAAAAAGTGAGCTCTTCGCAAAGGAGTATCCAACTTGAAAAAATCGATATTTTCATTTAACTCATCCGCGATTTTTTGCAAGTCACCGTACCGACTTTCACGGAGATTCGGATAAATACTCCTCATGACTTCAAGGGAAAACTTAAATCGGTTACCGCCAAAAAACCCCAGCAACCCAATCGGATGAAAGTGATACGCACTCCCCCACGAAGGCAACCCCACTTTCTCCGCGACGTCCCTCCACCATCCTATCTGCGCAATCCGCTGCTTCTCCGCCAGCCAGTGCAGATGCGGCGTCGAGCCGCTATGACCGAGCAAATCATCCAGTGCGTCCCAGATCTTGGGCTGGTGAAACCACTCGCTTTCCTTGTACAGGATCATCTGCGAAATCGACTGCGCATGAGCCGGTCGCTCAAGGGCCGCTTGCAGTTCGGTGGCCGTCATCTTGCCGTCGCGGTTGCGATCGATGATTTCGTACAAGCGGCTTTTCATCGGGCCCTTGTCGTCTTTTTCGGCGATGGGACGATAACGCTCGCGTTGCGCGTCGCTGAAGCCGTCGACGGCGCTGAGAAAGGAGGCCAACAAGTGTTTGGGTCTGCTGTAGTCGATGATGACGCCATAGCCTTCCCAGGCCCACGGACTGACCCAAGGCGTTACGCCTGTCTCTTCACACACCCAGCCATCGAGCAGACGGTTGTCGGCGTCGTGGAGCAAATTTTCCAGGCGATACCAGGTGCGGGCTTTGCGCGTCGGGGTCGCGGGCACCTGGATTTTTCGGTCTGCCGGCAGATCATTGAGCAACTTCTTCGGGACCAGCAAGTCGGCAGCACTGAGTGGACTGGAAGGACTCGACATCTGCAATTGCGCAGCGGTGGTATTTCCTTCAGGCGGCACCACGGGTGTGCCCTTGGCGAGCTTCAGCCAGGTTCTGTCTTTCTCCGGCAGGCGTTGGGCCCAAACCCGGCATTCGTCGATGAACGTCTCGATGTCATCGCCAGTGAAGGTTTCCAGGTGCAGCTTCTTTTCCGGTTGTTGAGCGTCACCGTCCTGATACAGGCCGAGATGGCCGATCAAGTCTCCCGCCTTGATCGCCACGGGCTGCTCCAGCACCACGACCTGATCTTTCGCTAGTGGCTCAATGGCGCCGTCCAGCGAATCAAAACTCACATACTGGTTGATGCGTTCAAGCTTGCGAAACTCGCCCTCGCCACTGACCGTGACCTCCGAATCAACCGCTAAATTGAAAATGATGTTATCCGCAGCAATCACCGGTTCGGCCCGGACATTGACGGTTTTCTTCGACGAACTGATGCGGGTCTGTTTGAGGTCCGGGTTTTGGAGCACCTGGATAGAGAGATAACCTTTGATCGAACCATCGGGGTTTAGCAGTTTGGCCGGTCCCAGGCTGCTCTCCAACTGGCGAAATTGCCCGGTGCCGCTGATGGTCACTTCGGCGCCTCGCGGCAGAAAATCGATTTCCCGGCCGTGCCACCGGTTATACACCTTCAGACCACGCTGCTCGTGCTGCCCGGGGAGAGGGTCGTTCGCTGTCTGCTTGACAATAAAGGTCGCACGCTCAGGCCAGAATGCCGGGCGGGCGATGGTCGAGTCCTGCTGATACTTCCCCCAATCCTGCAAATGCAGGTAGAGGCTGTAGAAGGTCAGGCTCGGTGGAATGTCCGGGCTGCCATCGATCTTCGGTGGCTGCAGGCGATGGCGCACCAGGACGAAATTGCGCGAGAAGGGTTTTTCTACCGTTTCTTTGTCGAAAAAGCCTGTGGTCGGCGACTGTGTGTCGATGCGGTAGGCCACCACTTCACCGTCGGCCAGGCAGTGCACACTGGATTGATCGAGGGTGCTAGCAGTACCGCTGTCGAAATGCACGCCGCCGTGCCACAGGCCGTTGCGTCCGAGTGGATAGTAGCCAGCCACCGCTTTGGCCAGGTGGGTCAGTTGATCCAGCGGATTGCCTTTGGCCTTGAAGGGATGGCACCAGTTTTTCACCGGTTGCAGCGTGGCAGTCTCGGACACCGGAGGCGGGGGTGGGGGGAAGAGGCTGGCCTTGGCCAGCGGCGAGATCGGGAGGCTCGGCCGCTCAAATTGAGGGGGCTTGCGGTTGTGGTGAAATCCAAAAAAACGGGAAAGCAAACTGACCATGTTGAGTATTGCTCCTTGTCTGGCATGAGCAGGCAAACGAGGAGGCTTATATTTCCACCCTCGTTCAAGCGCTCGAGAGCTTTCAGGAGGCTGGCAGAGGTTGGAAGAGGATGCTTCTGAGGCGCGGGTAGGATGCGTCCGAAAATGATTCTGTAGGGATTTTTACTGGCTTGGTGCAGGAGTGTTGCGCGATGGCTGTGATGTGCTAGGTGTGGTCGGGCGAAGGTTGCGGGCACGCTGACCAGCCCTGTAGGAGCGAGCCTGCTCGCGATGGAGGCCAACGATAACGCGGGCGGTCTGACAGAAAGCGTCGTCTGGACGTTCTTCGCGAGCAAGCTCGCTCCTACAGGGTTATCGGTGTGTCAGGTGATCAATGCTTGCGCAACCACTCGATAAACAGCGCAAACAACTCCGACTGCGACCCCACCTCCAGTTTCAGGTACAGGTTCTTGCGGTGCATGCGCACGGTTTCCGGTGAGATGTTCATCTGGCTGGCCGTGGATTTCACCGAATGCCCGCGCAGCACCATGTGCGCCACTTCCCGCTCGCGCTCGGTGAGCACGTCGCTGCCGAAATGCTCGAAAGCCGACTGCACCCGGAGCTTGAGGTCATCGCGCAGGCCCTGGTCTTTATCGCACTGGATCTCGTGACTGCGCAGCATCCCGCGTTGACTGAACTCGTTGATGAATTCGCGCACCAGCGGTTCGACGGCGCGCAGCAGATTCAACTGTTCGGCGCTCAGGCATTCACCGCCGAAACCTTGATAGAGGCTGACCGAAATCTTCGTGTCATTGCCGGTATCGACGATGTAGTAGCTGTCTTCCGAACAGCCCGCATTCAGGTAATAGGTCTTGTAGTAGTCACTGTCGAAGAAGTTGTCCGGCGCGATTTCCTCCAGGTGATAGAACCCTTGCGCCAATCCCTGCTCCACCGCCAGGCAAAATGGGTCAAGCAGATAGCCCCCGGAAAAATAGCGCTCAAGAATCGAGACCTGATACTCCTGGGCAATCCCGCGCTGATGCAGCAACTGTGGCGCGCGGTCCTTGCGCTCCAGGCTGATCATCATCGACTCGACGGACACCAGTTGCGCCAACGCTGACGCCAGGTGTTGCAGGGCGTCAGGCTCATCGATATGGGCGAATGCCTCGCGCATTCCCCCATGCCATTTGTGCAATGCCCCGAAGGGCATTGCGATCAGCGTATCGTCGTTTGGTTTGCTCATGCCCCGCAGTCTAGCGGGTGAACAGGGCCTTGGTAAAAGCCTGGCGGATGAAGTCATTGGCCGAAATACTGGCCGCTCTGCTCAAGCTCGGCCGCCACTTCAAGGATGCACACCCGCAGGGTCTCGACGATTTCATCAACCTGGGCAAACGTCAGGATCAACGGCGGCGACATCACGTTGAGGTGCATGATCGGTCGCACCAGCAAGCCCCGGGCCTGGGCCCGCGAGTGGATTTTCTCGCCGATGTTGATCTCATCGGGGAACAGCGCCTTGGTGCGTTTATCGGCGACGAATTCCACGCAGGCCATGAGTTTCTGGCAGCGCACATCGCCCACCAATGGCAAGTCGCGCAGGGTTGCCAGACGCTCTTCCAGGTAGGCCCCCACCGTGTCGACATGGGCCAGCAGGTTTTCCCGCTCGATGATTTCGATGTTCTTCAGCGCCGCCGTGCAGCACACCGGGTGGCCGCTGTAGGTGAAGCCGTGGGTGAAGCAGCGGCCCTTGCCCGGCTCGGCGATGACTTTCCAGATACGCTCGGAAAAGATGCACGCACCCAGCGGCAGGTAGGCTGAGGTCAGGCCCTTGGCAGTGGTGATGATGTCGGGCTGCACGTCGAACACATCATAAGAGGCAAAGAACTTGCCCAGGCGCCCGAACGAGGTCACCACTTCGTCAGCGACGAACAGGATGTCGTAGCGCTGGCAGACGTCCCACATGCGCTTGAGATAGCCCCGGGGTGGAATGATCACCCCGCCCGAGCCCATGATCGGCTCGGCGAAAAACCCGGCGACCTTGTCCGCGCCAATCGACAGGATCTTGTCTTCGAATTCCTTGACCAGGAACTCGAGGAACTGCATCTCGTCCATGCCGTCGGGCGCACGGTACGGGTTCGGGTTGGAGACGTGGTGGATCAGCGGGTTGGCGTAATCGAACTCCGGCACACGGTCGGCGGCCTTGTTGCCGATCGACATGGTCAGGGTGGTGGAGCCGTGATAGGCGTTGAACCGGGCGATGACGTGCTTCTTCTCGGGTTTGCCACGGCAGTTCTGGTAGTACTGGATCAGGCGGTACGCGGTGTCCACGGCGGTGGAGCCGCCGGTGGTCAGGAACACATGGTCGAGGTCGCCGGGGGCCAGGCTGGCGAGTTTTTCGCACAGCTGGATGGCGACGTTGTTGGACATGTCGGAAAACGGGTTCGAATAGGCCAGCTGGCGCACCTGGTCGGCGATGGCCTCGGCCATTTCCTCGCGACCCAGGCCGATGTTGGTGCACCACATGCCGCCCACCGCATCGAGAAAGCGGTTGCCCTGGGTGTCATAGATGTAGGCGCCGTCGCCTGCGACGATGTTCAACGAACCTTGTTCGGCGTGTTCGTCGAACATGTGGTAGCCGTGCATGTGATGGGCTTTGTCGGCCTTGACCAGCCGGGACTCGTCCGCCGGCGAAAGTACGGTGCGTGTTGGAGTCGCCATAAATAAACCTCTAACCGAATTGACTAACGATCGAACAAATCAGATGCCGCTTTTCACGGTGCTCCAGACCCGGGTAATCGCCCGCATGTCCTTGGCGTCCTGGGTCTTCTGCGGGAACAGACGCTCGCGGGTCTGTGCATCGGGGTAGATGGCCGGGTTGTTGCGCACGTCGGCATTCAGCAACGGCGTGGCTGCGGCGTTACTGTTGGCGTAGTTGATGAAATCACTGACGTCGGCCATCACTTGCGGCTGCATCAGGTACTCAAGAAACTTGTGCGCGTTGGCGACGTGGGTCGCGTCGGCCGGGATGTACATGTTGTCGAACCAGATCAGCGAGCCCTCCTTGGGGATGAAGTACGCCAGGTCGATCTTCTTCTTGGCTTCTGCCGCACGGGCCATGGCAGTGGCGTAGTCGCCGGACCAGGTCATGGCCATGCACACGTCGCCATTGGGCAGGCTGGTCAGGTAATTGACCGAGTCGAATTTGCGGATGTACGGCCGCACGGACAGCAGCAGTTCCTGGGCGGCTTTCAGATCCGCCGGTGCAGCGCTTCGCGGATCGCGACCCAGGTAGGTCAAGGCCATGGGGATGACTTCGGTCGGCGCATCGAGCAGGGTCACGCCGCAATCGGCAAACTTCGAGACGATCTTTGGATCGAAAATCATCGCCAGCGAACCGATGGGCGCGTCCGGCATGCGTTCCTTGATCTTGTCAACGTTGTAGGTCACGCCGTTGCTACCCCAGGTGTACGGCGCCGAGTACTGGGTGCCGGGGTCATAGCCTTGCAGGTCCTCGAGGATTTTGGGGTCGAGGTTGGTCCAGCCCGGCAGCTGTTTTTTATCCAGCGCCTGGAACACCTTGGCCTTGATCAGCGGCGGCGCAAGCGACGCGTTCAGTACGATCAGGTCATAACCGGAATGGCCGGTGAGCAACTTGGCCTGCACCGTTTCATAGGAGTCGAAGGTGTCGTAGACCACCTTGATGCCGGTGGCCTTTTCGAAATCGGCGATGGTTTTCTCACCGATGTAGTCCGCCCAGTTATAGAGCCGCAGCGTATTGCTGTCGTCCACTTGAGCGGCGTAGGCATTCAAGGTCAGCGGTACAATAAACAGACTGGAAATCACCTTAAGCAGCGTCTTGCCCATAGCAAATGCACCTTATAGCGAGTTCGGCTCTGGATGAGCGGATGCCCTCACTATTGGTGGATTCGCCGGACGGAACCATACCCCGAATGGGTGTGTGTCGTTTTTGGCTCACCGGCATGGCAAAAAGCGGCAGCGCAGTTGACCCGTTTTGCCATAGATCCGGGGTTTGTCCGGCGCTTAAAGTGGCAGCCTGAACCGACCCTGCGGAGCCTGCGATGACCGACCTGATCAAACACGAGCAACGCGACGGCGTGTTGACGCTGACCATCGACCGCCCGGACAAGCTCAACGCGTTGAATAACGCCATGTACACGCAACTGGCCGACCTGTTGCAGGCTGCGGACGAAGACGCGCAGACCGGTGTAATCATCCTCACTGGCGGCCCGGCCTGCTTTACCAGCGGCAATGACCTGGTGGATTTCCTCCAACATCCGCCGACGCATCTGGACGCCCCGGCGTTCCGCCTGATGAAAGTCGTCACTCGCCTGCAAAAGCCGCTGATCGCGGCAGTCTGTGGGGCCGCCATCGGCATCGGCACCACGTTGCTGTTGCATTGCGATCAGGTGCTGGTCACCCGCAACGCCAAGTTGCGCATGCCGTTCGTCAACATCGGCCTGTGCCCCGAGTTTGGCGCCAGCCTGTTATTGCCACGCCGGCTCGGCCATGCCCGCGCTGCGAGCCTGCTCCTGTTGGGCAACGGCCTGGACGGCAACGAAGCGGTGGCCTGGGGCCTGGCCAACGAAGCCTTCGATGACGGCGAACAATGCCTGGCGGCGGCGACAACAATCGCCCGGCGCTTTTTGGCCATGCCCCAGCAGGCTTTGCGCCAATCGCGGCAACTGATGAAACAGGCTTCCCTGGCCGAACTGGAAGCCACCCTGCGCGAAGAAAACACACTGTTCATCCAGCGCTTGAACACCGACGAGGCGAAAACCGCCTTGAACGCCCTGCTCAATCGCAGTACAGACAAGAATCCACCGAAAGGAAACCAGCCATGAACACTCCAGAAATCTACGTCGTCAGCGCCACCCGTACCGCCATCGGTACCTTCGGCGGTTCGCTCAAGGACGTGCCACTGGCCGACCTGGCGACCACGGCCGTAAAAACCGCCCTGGAGCGAGCCGCCGTGGACCCGGCGCTCGTTGGCCATCTGGTGATGGGCAACGTGATCCCGACCGAAACCCGTGACGCCTACATCTCCCGCGTTGCGGCGATGAACGCCGGCATTCCGAAGGAAACCCCGGCCTACAACGTCAACCGCCTGTGCGGTTCGGGCCTGCAGGCCATCATCAACGCTGCGCAGACCCTGATGCTGGGCGATGCCGACATCGTCGTGGGTGCCGGTGCCGAATCCATGAGCCGCGGTCCATACCTGATGCCTTCGGCCCGTTGGGGTTCGCGCATGGGCAACGCCCAGGTCATCGACTACATGCTCGGGATCCTGCATGACCCGTTCCATGGCATCCACATGGGCATCACCGCCGAGAACGTCGCCCAGCGCAATGGCATCACCCGCGAAATGCAGGATGCCCTGGCTCTCGAAGACCAGAAACGCGCCGCCCATGCGATTGCCAACGGCTACTTCAGCGAGCAGATCGCTACCGTGGAAATCCAGGATCGCAAGGGCACCAAACTGTTCAGCGTCGACGAGCATCCGCGCGCCACGTCCCTGGAACAACTGGCTGCGATGAAGCCGGCGTTCAAGAAGGACGGCTCGGTCACCGCCGGCAACGCCTCGGGCCTGAACGACGGTGCCGCCGCACTGGTCATGGCCACCGGCAACGCGGTTCAGGCCAATAACCTGAAACCGCTTGCCCGCCTGGTCAGCTATGCCCACGCCGGCGTCGAACCGGAATTCATGGGCCTGGGCCCGATTCCGGCCACGCGCCTGGCGCTCAAGCGCGCTGGCCTGACCATCGCCGACCTGGACGTGATCGAAGCCAACATCGCCTTTGCCGCCCAGGCCTGCGCCGTCAGCCAGGAGCTGGATCTGGACCCGGCCAAGGTCAACCCGAACGGTTCGGGGATTGCGTTGGGTCACCCGGTGGGTGCAACCGGTGCCATCATCGCCACCAAGGCTATCCACGAACTGCACCGCACTGGTGGCCGTTATGCGCTGGTGACCATGTGCATTGGTGGTGGTCAGGGGATTGCGGCGATTTTTGAGCGGGTTTGATAGCTGCACATTTGGAGTGGGTGCATATCCATTTCTGCGGTAACGGCCACTGATGGTTCCGCCCTGACGGCGGGTTACTTTGGAAAAGCCCCAAAGTAACCAAAAGGCTTTGCCCCTGACGTTCGGTGCCTCGCCAAGGCTCGGCATTCCCTCGCTCCGGTCCTGCTCCGTGGGCCCGCCGCGATCGGCCATCCATGGCCGTACGCGGCTAACCCGGCATCCATGCCGGGTTGCCCACTGCGCAGAACCTCCACTCGGCCTCTCGAGGGGGCGTATACCTCAAAAGCCAAAGCAAAAGCAAAAGCCAGGCGGCCTTCGGGCCGACCTGGCTTTGGCTGGTGCCACCAATACCTGTGGGAGCGGGCTTGCCCGCGATGGACGTCAACGATAACGCGGGGTGTCTGGGCATTTTTTCGCGAGCAGGCTCGCTCCTACAAAAAGCACGCGTTCGCTTCAGCTCAGACCGGGCTGATAACCAACCAATTTCTTGAAGTTGCCCCCCAATCAAACTGTAGGAGCGAGCCTGCTCGCGATGGACTTCAACGATGACGCGGGGTGCCTGAATGCCCGCGGTGTCTGGGCATTTTTCGCGAGCAAGCTCGCTCCTACAGAAAATTGAGTACAGCCACGAAAGCCAGGTCGGCCCGCAGGCCGCCTCGCTTTGGCTTTTGCTTTTGATCTGCCCTGCCCCGTCGGAAGGCCGAGCGCAGGTTCTGCGCAGTGGGCAACCCGGCATGGATGCCGGGTTAGCCGCGTACGGCCATGGATGGCCGATCGCGGCGGGCCCACGGAGCAGGACCGGAGCGAGGGAACCCTGAGCCCAGGCGAAGGGCCGTACGTCAGGGGATAGGCCCTTTGGTTACTTTGGGGCCCCAAAGTGACCCGCCGTAAAGGCGGAACCAATAGTGGCCATCACCACAATAATGGATATGTACACAGTCGCTGCCCCCATAAAAAAACGGGCAGACGAGGTGCGGCTCGTCTGCCCGCCTAAACGGGAAAACCCTGAGAAAGTGGTGTGAAGCCTCAACTGCCCTGCGGCACCAACCGCAGCCCCTTGCGCGCCACCTGCTGACCCGGTTCGAAGCGGTCGTTGGGCGAGCGTACAGTGCTGATTTCACCTTGGGCGTCCTTCACTTCATAAGCAGTTTCCGTGAGACCAGTGGTTTGCTGAATCGAACCACCGGCAAAAAACCCGACACCGGCACCGACCAATGCACCAACAGGCCCACCCACTGCGCCCACCATCAAACCGGTCAGCGCACCGTAACCTTTGCCAGCAGTGGTATCGGGCACTTCGCGCACGACCTGGTCGGCCATGCACAGGGGGGAAAGCAACAGGCAGAGCGTGAATCCGAGGGGAATGGAGTGAGACATGGCAAATTCCTTCTTCGGGTCAATGCCATATCAAAATCACAAAACATGCCATTTAACGAATCGTTGTATATCAATAAGTTAATTTTACGAGAGTCATACTGACCACAAAAAAATAGAGTCAGTATGACTACATCGAGGTCACAATGACTTGCTCCAGGTCAAAAGATTGCAGCCTCGGAGTGCCTTGATGTTTTCCCCCGCAACTGGTCGCTTTCCATCAATCCACCCGCCTCTCTGCCCCCTAGATTAGGACCCACAACAAAGCCGTACCGTGCGGCGCAAGGCACCGAGGAGAGCCCCCATGCAACCCATTCACAACCTCAAGACCCAAAGCTCGATCGACGGCTGGGACCACCAGGACCCGGAAGAAGCCTTCACCCTGCCCTCGCGTTACTTCTATGACGAAACCCTGTTCAAGGCCGAGCGCGACAACATTTTCATGCACGCCTGGCACGTGGCCGGGCACGTCAGCGAGTTTGCCGAGCCGGGGCAGTACGTGGTCACGGATCTGTTCGACCAGAGCGTGGTGGTGGCGAAGAATCGTCAGGGCCAGATCCATGCCTTCCACAACGTTTGCCAGCATCGCGGCAATCGCCTGCTCGAAGAACGACGCGGCACCACCGGCGGCGTGGTGCGTTGCGCCTATCACTCGTGGTGCTACGAAATGGACGGCAGCCTGCGCAGCGCACCGCGTTGCGAGAAGATGAAAAACTTCGAGTTGCAGCAGTTCAACATCCCGCAGATTCGCACCGAAGAATTGGGCGGTTTCATCTATTTCAACCTCGACCCGGCCGCGCCGTCCTTGCGGGACTTGTTCCCCGGCGCCGACGAGGAAATGCGCCGGGTGTTTCCGGACCTGGCCAACATGCGCCTGATCGAGGAACAGGACGTGATCGTGCCGGCCAACTGGAAGGTGATCATGGATAACTCCATCGAGGGTTATCACTTCAAGCTGTCCGGGCCCTGCCATATCGACCTGGCGAAGTTGATCGACTTCAAGGGTTATCAGTTGAGCAAACGCGACAACTGGTGGACCTACATCGCCCCGGCCAACCTCTCGGTGACCGAAGCCTACGGTGTGCCCCTGCGCAAGGACCTGAACCCGGACGAAT
Organism: Pseudomonas sp. Pseusp3; assembly: GCF_047304225.1. Lineage (NCBI taxonomy): Bacteria > Pseudomonadati > Pseudomonadota > Gammaproteobacteria > Pseudomonadales > Pseudomonadaceae > Pseudomonas > Pseudomonas sp. Pseusp3. Next base: position 24,244 of record NZ_JBGLYV010000091.1, read on the forward strand.
GCTTCTTCAACATCGGCATGTGGCCGAACAACACCTTCTATACCTTTCCGTTTTCGGAGTTCCTGGGCTCATTCATCATGATCCCGCTGGACGCCGAACGCTCGCTGCTGCGCTTCGGTTACTACTCAAGCAATGCCGAAACGGCGGCGGTCAGTACATCGTGCATGAAGTGGATGAACGAAGATCTGGGGCCGGAGGACATCGCACTGAACATCTCGGTGCAGAAAGGCCTGCGCTCGCTCGGTTACGACCAGGGGCGCTACATGATCGATGCCCAGCGCAGCAATGAAAGCGAGCACCTGGTGCATCACTTTCACCGGTTGGTGTTTAACGGGATTCATGGATCGACCGCGAATTGACCGGACGAATGCAGTCCCTGTGGGAGCGGGCTTGCTCGCGAATGCGGTGTGTCAGTCGATGGTTTCATTGCCTGATGCATCGC
>NZ_JBGLYV010000092.1:0-24444 GCF_047304225.1 Pseudomonas sp. Pseusp3
AATGCGATGCATCAGGCAATGAAACCATCGACTGACACACCGCATTCGCGAGCAAGCCCGCTCCCACAGGGTTTGGTGTCATGACCTTCTATTGATGGAGCACCCCGAACCATGCCCAACCATGCGTTTGATTACCTGATCGTGGGCGCCGGGTCCGCCGGCTGCGTATTGGCCAATCGTCTGGGCGAAGACCCGGCGGTGCGGATTCTGCTGCTGGAGGCCGGGCCGGCGGACCAGAGCTGGACCATCGACATGCCGTCCGCCGTGGGCCTGGTGGTCGGCGGTACGCGCTACAACTGGAGCTACAGCTCCGAGCCGGAACCCTTTCTGGACGGCCGCCGGATCGGCACGCCGCGAGGCCGCACGCTGGGCGGTTCGTCGTCGATCAATGGCATGGTCTACATCCGCGGCCATGCCCGGGACTATGACGGCTGGGCCGAACAGGGCTGCGTCGGCTGGGGTTATCAGGACGTGCTGCCGTATTTCAAACGCGCCCAGACCCATGCCGATGGCGCGGACGATTACCGTGGGGCGACAGGTCATCTGCACGTCACCCCCGGCGATACCACGACGCCATTGTGCGCCGCGTTTCTGGCGGCCGGCGCACAGGCCGGGTATGGCCTGAGCGATGATTTGAACGGTTATCGCCAGGAAGCCTTCGGCCCGGTGGATCGCACCACCCGCGCCGGGCGACGCTGGAGCACCTCCCGCGGTTATCTGCGTGAAGCGCTGGTCCGGGGCAACGTTCAGGTGCACACCGACGCTCTGGCGCTGCGCATTCTGTTCGACGGCAAACGCGCCATCGGCATTGAGTACGAGCACAACGGCGCGGTCCACCAGGCCTTCGCCCGGCGTGAAGTGTTGCTGACCGCCGGGGCCATCAACTCAGCGCAATTACTGCTACTGTCCGGCATTGGTCCGGCGGCGGAACTGCGGGACCTGGGGATCGAGGTCAGACACGACCTGCCCGGTGTCGGTCGGCGCCTCAACGATCACCCGGACACAGTGGTGCAATACCTGTGCAAGCAACCGGTGTCGCTCTACCCGTGGACCACCGCGCCGGGCAAATGGTGGATCGGCGCACGCTGGTTTGCCACCCACGACGGGCTGGCGGCGAGCAACCATTTCGAGGCCGGGGCATTCATCCGCTCCCGGGCCGGGGTCGAGTTTCCCGACCTGCAACTGACCTTCATGCCCCTGGCAGTCAAACCCGGCAGTGTCGACCTGGTGCCGGGCCACGCGTTCCAGATCCACATCGACCTGATGCGCCCCACCAGCCTGGGCAGCGTCACGCTCAACAGCGCCGACCCCAGGCAGCCGCCGCGCATCCTGTTCAATTACCTGAAAACCAAGCAGGATCGCGCCGACATGCGCGCCGGCGCACGGCTGGTGCGCGAGATCATCGCGCAACCGGCCATGGCCGCTTATCGTGGTGAAGAGCTGGTGCCTGGCCCGCAAGCGCAAAGTGATGAGGCGCTGGACGCCTGGGCCAGGCAGGTCACGGAAACCGGCTACCATGCCAGCGGTACCTGCAAGATGGGACTGGCGAGCGATGTCGAAGCCGTGGTCGATCCGCAACTGCGGGTGCATGGCCTCGACAGACTGCGAGTGGTGGACGCCTCGATCATGCCGGTGATCGTCAGCGGCAACACCAATGCACCGACGGTGATGATCGCGGAAAAGGCCAGCGACCTGATTCGCAGCCTGCCACCACTGCCGGCCGTCGATACCCCGGTGTGGATTCACCCACAATGGCAAACGCAGCAACGATAGAGATCACCCATGAGCAGTCAGTCGTCCAACAGCACCGAAACACCTTTCACCTGGCGGCGCGGCGACGTCGCGCCGTTGCGTGTCGCGGTGCTGTTGTTGCCGTCGTTTTCCAACTTCGGTCTGGCGGCCGTGCTGGAACCGCTGGCCATTGCCAACTGGCTGACTCAGCGCACCGTGTTCGAGTGGTCGCTGTTGTCGATGGACGGTGAACCGGTGCAGGCCAGCAATGGCCTGACCACGGTCGCCAATGACGGCTTGAAGGCCGACCGGGGGTTCGATGTGTGCGTGGTGCTCGCCAGTTTCGATGTGCACAAACACAGCCGCAACCTCGCACTCAAAAGCTGGTTACGCAAACAGGCGTTGTTCGGCGCCGTGCTGATGGGCGTGGAAACCGGCACCGAACTGCTCGCCGCCGCCGGCGTGCTCGACGGTTACGAAGCCGCCGTGCACTGGGACAACCTGCAGGGTTTTCAGGAAAGTTATCCGCGGGTCCACGCCAGGCCGCAGCTCTACACCCTGGAGCGCCAGCGCATGACCTGCGCCGGCGCCACCACGACCCTGGACATGCTGCTGGGCTGGATCGGCCAGAGCCTGGACAGCGAACTGGCCCGGGAAATCGGCATGCACCTGTTGATGGGCCAGGTGCGCGCGCCGGCCGACAATCAACTGGACGGCGGCCTGACCAACACCGGGCTGTACGGCAGCAAGATCCGCCGCGCCATCGGCTTGATGGAGCAGTCGTTGGAGGAACCGCTGGATTGCGAAGCAATTGCCGCTCAGGTCGGCCTTTCACGGCGGCAACTGGAGCGGCAATTCAAGCATCAGACCGGCCTGTCACCGCTCAAGTACTACATCACCCTGCGCCTGGCCAAGGCCCACAGCTTGCTGCAACAAACGCGCTTGAGCGTCGCCCAGGTGGCAGCCTGCTCGGGCTTCGGTTCGCTGGAGCACTTTTCCCGTACCTATCGAGCCCGCTTCGGCTGCCCGCCCAGCGAAGACCGCAGCCAGGTATGGACCGCCCCGGTGATGCGCCAGCCGCTGCGCAAGGAGCACCGGCCGGTCGAGGCGGACTGACGAACGCTTTTCGTAGGAGCCCGGCTTGCCGGCGATGGCGATCTCAGGTACGCCATCGCTGGCAAGCCAGCTCCTACAGACTCCGATACTCGGGTTCTTCTTCGTCGAGAATCCCCATCAGCGCATTGAAATGCTTGTCGGCAAAGCCCGGGTAGTCGAGCCATTGCCGACAGGTCTTGCGCGCGACTTCATCGCTGGCGATGCGCAACTCACGGCCAGTGGAAAGCGCGGTGATGTAGGTCTCGCAGGCGCGTTCGAAGTAGTACAGATCATCGAACGCCTGGGCGATGCTCGATGCCACAACCAGCAGGCCGTGATTACCCATCAGCAGAATTGGCTTATCCCCCAGCAGCTGGCTGACTCGCTCCGCCTCTTCACCCAGGCCCATGCCGTCGAAGCCTTCGTCGATCGCCACTCGCTCGAAAAAACGCATGCAGTTCTGCTCGATCGGCGGCAGCCGCGAATCCGCCAGACAGGCCATGGCCGTCGCGTATTTCGAATGGGTATGCAGGATGCAGCGAGCGTGGGGCTGATTGCGGTGCAAGGCACTGTGCAAGGCCCATGCGGTGATGTCTGGCGCGTCCGGGAGATCCAGGCTGGCAGGCTCATCGGCGTTGAGCAACAGCAAGTCGCTGGCCTTGATCCGCGAAAAGTGCTTGCCATAAGGGTTGATCAGGAACTCCCGACCGTCCCCCGACACCGCGACGCTGAAGTGATTGGCGATGGACTCGTGCAGGTTCAGCCGCGCCGCCCAGCGGAACGCACAGGCCAGGCGAATACGCAGTTGCTCGACAGGTTGATTCATCCCGTGCTCCCCCGGATGTTGATCGGTTGCTGGCAGTGTAGAGCGACGCCTTGCGCACACTTGACGGGAAACGACACGGATTGCCGTTATCGACCAGCTCGTCAGGGTGAACGGCCGGGATGGCGAGTCCGCAATCATTTACTTGCCACATTTCTTTCGTCTGTAACACCGCCTTCGCGAGCAAGCCCGCTCCCACAGGGACCTGTGTTGTTCACAGAAAAGTTTGTTCGACACATACCCTGTGGGAGCGGGCATGCTCCGGGCGGCGTTCCGACGAAGGCGCCAGATCGACCGCCACCTATTCAACTGCCCTCGCATCAAACCAGCCACCTGACGACCGGCAGCAAAAACCATTTGCCACAAAATATTACATACGTCATATTACAGCCATCATAATTAACCACCGCTCCAACAGGTAATCTTCCATGACCAGCATGCCCACCGTTGAACCCGACCTGGCTGCCCCGGTGACTGCCGCCAAACCTCCCCTGCTCAAGCGCCTGTTGTTGCCCACCGTGGGTATCGCGGCACTGGTATTGGCCGGTGTGTATGGCGCGCATTGGTGGAGTGCCGGGCGTTTTATCGAAGAAACCGATGACGCCTATATTGGTGGCGACGTAACCGTGATCGGGCCGAAAGTGGCGGGTTACATCGACGAAGTGCTGGTGACCGACAACCAGAAGGTCAAGGCAGGTGACGTGCTGATCCGTCTCGATTCGCGCGACTACCGTGCCAACCTGGCCAAGGCCGAAGGCGCAGTGGCCGCCCAGGAAGCCTTGCTGGCCAACCTCGACGCCACCGAACAACTGCAACAGGCCGTCATCGGACAGGCCCGCGCCGGCATCGACGCCGCCGGTGCCGAAGCCGCCCGTTCGCGGGATGACGATGCCCGCTACAAAAAGCTGGTGATCACCAACGCCGTCTCGGTGGAAAGCGCCCAGCGCGCCAATACCACGTTCAAGACTGCCCAGGCCCAAAGCAACCGCGCCCAGGCTGAATTGCTGGCCGCGCAACGCCAATTGAATGTGATCGACACCCAGAAACAACAAGCCCGGGCCGCCTTGATCCAGGCCAAGGCCGAGCGCGATCTGGCGCAATTGAATGTCGGCTACACCGAACTGAAGGCACCGGTTGACGGTGTGATCGGCAATCGTCGGGCCCGGGTTGGCGCCTATGCCCAGGCCGGCTCGCAATTGCTCTCGGTGGTGCCGACCAGCGGTCTGTGGGTCGATGCCAACTTCAAGGAAGACCAACTGGCACGCATGCTGCCGGGGCAACGGGTGGTGATCCATGCCGACGTGCTGTCGGGCCAGGAGTTCCACGGTCACCTGGACAGCCTCGCCCCCGCCAGCGGTTCGCAATTCAGTGTGTTGCCGCCGGAAAACGCCACCGGCAACTTCACCAAGATCGTGCAGCGGGTGCCGGTGCGCATCCACCTCGATCCGGCCGACAGTGTGCTCGGCCACCTGCGTCCGGGGTTGTCGGTCACCGCTGAAGTGGACACGCGCAAGGAGCCTGAAGCGCCAGTCGTGGCCAGCGCGCCATGAGCCGCCCCGTCACCGCCCCGGCGCAACCGTTCAATGCCGCGAACATGGCGACGGCGACCAAGGTCTTCGCCTTTGCCAGCATGTGCATCGGCATGTTCATTGCGCTGCTGGATATCCAGATTGTCTCGGCTTCGTTGCGTGACATCGGCGGCGGGCTCTCCGCCGGCACCGATGAAACCGCGTGGGTACAGACCAGTTACCTGATCGCCGAAATCATCGTGATCCCGCTGTCGGGCTGGCTCTCCCGGGTGTTTTCCACGCGCTGGCTGTTTTGTGCGTCGGCGGTGGGCTTCACCCTGACCAGCCTGCTGTGCGGCGTGGCCTGGAATATCCAGAGCATGATCGTTTTCCGCGCCCTGCAAGGCTTTCTCGGCGGTTCGATGATCCCGATGGTGTTCACCACGGCCTTCGTGTTCTTCACCGGCAAGCAACGGGTCATCGCCGCCGCGACCATCGGCGCGGTGGCGTCCCTGGCACCGACCCTGGGGCCGGTGATCGGCGGCTGGATCACCGACATATCGTCCTGGCACTGGCTGTTCTACATCAACCTGGTTCCCGGCATCTTTGTCGCCGTGGCCGTGCCGATGCTGGTGAAAATCGACCAGCCGGAACTGTCGCTGCTCAAGGGCGCGGATTATCTGAGCATGGTGTTTCTGGCGCTGTTCCTCGGCTGCCTGGAATACACCCTCGAAGAAGGCCCGCGCTGGAACTGGTTCAGCGACCGCACGATCCTGACCACGGCGTGGATCAGCGGCCTGGCCGGGCTGGCGTTCATCGGCCGGACCTTGCATGTGGCCAATCCGATTGTCGATCTGCGCGCCTTGAAGGATCGCAACTTCGCCCTTGGCTGCTTCTTCTCGTTCGTCACCGGCATCGGCCTGTTCGCCACGATTTACCTGACGCCGCTGTTCCTCGGCCGGGTGCGCGGCTACGGTGCGCTGGACATTGGTCTGGCGGTTTTCTCCACCGGGGTGTTCCAGATCATGGCGATTCCGCTGTATGCCTTTCTGGCCAACCGCATCGACCTGCGCTGGATCATGATGACTGGCCTGGGGCTGTTCGCCTTGTCGATGTGGGATTTCAGCCCGATCACCCATGACTGGGGGGCCAGGGAATTGATGCTACCGCAAGCCTTGCGCGGGATTGCCCAGCAACTGGCGGTGCCGCCCACCGTGACGCTGACCCTTGGCGGCCTGGCGCCGGCAAGGCTTAAACATGCGTCGGGGTTGTTCAATCTGATGCGCAACCTGGGTGGGGCTATCGGCATCGCCGCGTGCGCGACCATTCTCAATGACCGCACCAACCTGCATTTCACCCGGTTGGCGGAGAACCTCAACAGCACCAACGAGGCGCTCAACCAATGGCTGTCACAGGTCGGCAACAACTTCGCCGCCCTCGGCCAGAGCGGTGACACCGGGGTCACCGCCAGCCTGCACCAGCTTTGGTTGTTGACCTACCGCGAAGCCCAGACGCAAACCTACGGCGACGCGTTCTTGATGATCATGGTCTGTTTCATCATCGCCACGGCGATGGTGCCCTTGATGCGCAAGGTGCAACCACCGGCCGCACCGAGCGCCGATGCGCATTGATGCTTGTGCGGGTCAGGCCTGAGGCGTTTTGCGAAAGCCTACGGCCAGACGGTTCCAGCTGTTGATGGTGCTGATGGCCACGGTCAGGTCGACCATTTCCTTGGGCGAGAACTGGGCGCTGACCACTTCGTAGTCTTCATCCGGAGCGTGGGTCAGGCTGAGTTGGGTCAGGGATTCGGTCCAGAGCAGCGCAGCGCGTTCGCGCTCGGTAAAGAACGGTGCTTCGCGCCAGGCTGTCACGGCGAACAGGCGGCGCGGGGTTTCACCGCCCTTGATCGCATCGGCGGTGTGCATGTCGATGCAGAAGGCGCAGCCGTTGATTTGCGAGGCACGCAGCTTGACCAGTTCGATCAGGTTTTTTTCCAGCGGCAATTTCGAAACCGCTGTTTCCAACGCGATCATCGCTTTGAGGGCATCAGGCGAGGCAGTGTAGAAATCGATACGGGGTTTCATAGCGTGCTCCAGGGCAAGTGAGTGTGTGACTACGTTAGTCCCGCAGCCGGTTTACACAAATAGCCAATATTTCAAAAGTCGAGGAGGCCACTGGCGGTGCCTCCTTGAAAGAAAGGGCTATCCGAGAACTCCTCGCGATCCGCGCAGCGGCCATTCACACCCGATTGCGCAACCACCGCAAGAAGCCCTTTTTCTCCACCACCACCGGCAGGTCCTGAGTCAGGGTTTTCGCTTTTTGCAGCCGATAATCGAGCAAGGCTGTCATTGCATCGTTGATATCGTGACGGGCATCCAGGCACGGTTTGAGGTATGACTTTTCGATGCGGTACAGGCCACTGAATGTCTTGGCGGTAAACTGCGCAGGCAGTGCGCTGTCGGTGAGAATACCCGCCTCGCCGAACACCTCCCCCGGCCCCATGCGTCCGGATTCGTATGGCGCTCCGTGACGCATCAAGGTCACCGAGATCACGCCGGACTCGATAATGAACAGGTGATTGCTGACCTCCCCCGCTTCCAGGATCACCTCCCCGGCGCGAAAGGTTTGCAGGGTCATGTTCTGGCTGAACGTGTCTTTCTCTTCCTGGCGCAGGGTGGAGAAAATCGGCGAGCTATCCAGCAATGCCCGTTTGCGTGTCGAGTTGATCGGCGGGCTGGGCTCCACGCTCGACAACAAATTGACCCCGGATGCCTGCAAGTGCCGATAGGCCAAGTCGTACAGCTGGTTGCGCACTGAGCGTTTCTCGTCCATCGACGCGACAAAGCCGCTGATTTCGTAGACCGCTCCGGTGTTGCTGGCGGTTTTCAGGCCGACGCTTGGCGACGGTGTATCGAGCAACGCACGACAACCTTGAATGGCCCGCTCCAAAGCATCGATCACCGTATTCGGCCTCGCGTGCGGACTCACTTCCAACGAGACGGAAATGCCGAACATATCGCTCGGCCTGCTGAAATTGATGATCTTGGCCTTGGCCGCCAACGAGTTGGGGATCACTGCCATGCAGCCTTGGGAGGTCTGCAGGCGTGTGGCGCGCCAGTCGATATCGGTCACCTTGCCCTCCATGCCATCGATGGAGATGTAGTCATCCAGTTGGTAGGGTTTGGTGGTGTTCAGGACGATCCCGGAAAACACGTCACTTAGGGTACTTTGCAAGGCCAGGCCGACAATGATCGCCAACGCACCGGACGTCGCCAGCACGCCCTTGACCGGCAGATCGAGTACATAGGCCAGGGCGGCAATGACCGCGATCAGGAAAATCACCGCGCCGAGCAAATCCTGGAGCAACCGCCCTGTATGCCCGACCCGCTGCATCATCACCGCGCCGATCAGCACGGTCAGGGTCCGCGCGCCGAACAACCACCAGCCAATCTGCAAACCGGTGGCCGCCAGATGCAAGGGTACGTTGTCGGCCCAGGGCGGTGGCTCCATCGGGTTCAGGCCTTCATTGAACAGCAGGAGGCTGAACAACGAAAAAATCACCACCCGTACCAACAGCCTCCACCCAATGCCAAGGGCACTGAGCAAATACCACAACCCAAGATCGATCAGGATCAGCGCCATTGCGCAGATCAGCGGGTGTTCAGTGAGCAATGACAGCATCAAGCAACTCCAGCCAGGGCCAATAACGCGAAGATCGCACGGATTGGCCATAGTGTAGGAGCAATTGATTTCTCTGGATGAGCGCGTCTGGCTGGACACACTGAAAAAAACCTGTGGGAGCAACTGTCTAACCCTGACACGCCGCCTTCGCGAGCAAGCCCGCTCCCACAGGGTATCGCGGCCGGCCCCAACCTCCGGGACCGCCCAATCCCGGGGGGGGCGGGGGCTTGCTCGCGAAGAGGCCGGCACAGCCAATATCTACATCGCCTGACACGCCGCCTTCGCGAGCAAGCCCGCTCCCACAGGAGCAAGCGTGTTGGCTGGGTTACTTGCTGTTGGTCAGCGTGCTGTAGCTGGTCATCAGGTTGCGGTAATCCGGAATATGGTTGGAGAACAGCGTGGCCAACCCTTCGATGTCGTTGCGCCAGTCGCGGTGCAGTTCACAGGCCAGGCCGAACCAGGTCATCAATTGCGCGCCCTGAGCGGTCATGCGGCTCCACGCCGATTCACGGGTCAGCTCATTGAAGGTGCCGGACGCGTCGGTGACCACGAACACATCGAAGCCTTCGGCCAGCGCCGAAAGCGCCGGGAACGCTACGCACACCTCCGTCACCACACCGGCGATGATCAGTTGTTTCTTGCCGGTGGCCTTGATCGCCTTGACGAAATCCTCGTTGTCCCAGGCGTTGATCTGGCCAGGACGGGCGATGTACGGCGCGTCCGGGAACTGGGCCTTGAGCTCGGGCACCAACGGACCGTTGGGACCGGTCTCGAAACTGGTGGTGAGGATGGTCGGCAGCTTGAAGTACTTGGCCAGGTCGGCCAGGGCCAGCACGTTGTTCTTGAATCGATCCGGATCGATGTCGCGTACCAGTGACAGCAGGCCGGTCTGATGATCCACCAGCAGCACGGCGGCGTTGTCCTTGTCGAGACGCTTGTAGGAAGTGGTCATTGCAGTAGTCCTCGCGTGTTATCGATGCCGAGTGGAAGTCGGCGTGGGGGTAACCGGTTAGCGCCGGGAGTCCAGCACTTCGTGTTCGTTCGCCACTTGCTGGGCCTTGAGGTAACTCTCGATCAGCAATTGATAATGCGGCATGGCCTGGGCGTAGACAGCGGCCCACTGCTCGGCATCCGGGCGGTTCCACGAGCCTTGCAGCTCGGAGAGCGTCGCCATGATGTCGATCGGCACTACCCCGGCTTGGGCCAGGCGGGCCACGGTCAGCTCGGTGGCCAGTTTCGAGTGGTTGCCCGAAGCGTCGACCACCGCGAACACCTTGTAGCCTTCATGCACGGCGGCGATGGACGGGAACGCCAGGCACACGCTGGTCAAGGTGCCGGCGATCACCAGGGTTTTCTTGCCGGTGGCTTTGACCGCCGCGTGAAACTCCGGGTTGTCCCAGGCGTTGATTTCACCTTTGCGCGCCACGTATTGCGCATGGGGCGCGGCCTGGTGGATTTCCGGAATCAACGGCCCGTTCGGCCCTTGTGGAACGGAAGCCGTGGTGATCACCGGCATTTTCAGCAACGTTGCAGCCTTGGCCAGGGCAATGGCGTTGGCGCGCAGTTGTGGCACGTCCATGTCCTTGACGATCTGGAACAGTCCGCTCTGGTGATCGATCAACAGCATCGCGGCGTCGTTGGGGTCGATGGTGGGTTTCTGGCCATCGAAGTTGGCAGCATTGACAGTGTTCATATGCGTTTCCTCTTTCTTTCAGGCAACAGCCATCCCTGGCCTCGGACCGGCCTACGCATCCTGTGTAGAGCGGGTTGTTGAAGCGGAGCGGGTTAAGCGTGCATCCGGCCGAAGCGACCGGACTGGAAGTCGGCGAAGGCCTGGTGGATTTCCTGCTCGGTGTTCATCACGAATGGCCCGTGACCGACGATCGGTTCGTCGATCGGTTCGCCGCTGAGCAACAGCACCACCGCGTCTTCGCTGGCTTCGAGGGTCAGCTGATCACCCTTGCGATCGAACAGGGCCAATTGCCCCTGGCGCACCGGCTCCAGGCCATTGACCTGAACCGTGCCGCGCAAAACCACCAGTGCGGTGTTGCGCCCTTCATGCAGATCCAGGGTGAGCAACTTTCCGGCATTCAAACGAATGTCCCACACGTCCACCGGGGTGAAGGTGCGCGCCGGGCCTTCGCGGCCGTCGAATTCACCGGCGATCAGGCGCAGGCTGCCGGCGTTGTCCTTCAAGGCGATGCTCGGGATGTCTTGGTCGAGGATCGTCTGGTAGCCGGGGTCGGCCATCTTGTCCCTGGCCGGCAGGTTGACCCACAGTTGCACCATTTCCAGGGTGCCACCGCTCCTGGCGAAAGCTTCGGAGTGGAATTCTTCATGCAGGATGCCCGAGGCGGCGGTCATCCATTGCACGTCACCGGGGCCGATCTTGCCGCCACTGCCGGTGGAGTCCCGGTGCTCCAGTTCGCCCTTGTAAACGATAGTCACGGTTTCGAAGCCACGATGCGGATGCTGACCAACGCCACGCCGTTCGGTAGTCGGGGTGAATTCAGCGGGGCCGGCATGATCCAGCATCAGGAACGGGCTGATGTGTTTGCCCAGGTTGTCGTAGGAAAACAGCGTGCGAACCGGAAAACCGTCACCAACCCAATGGGTCCGTGGACTGGTGTAGATACCGATGATGTTTTTCATGGTGTCTCCTGGTGAGGTGAGTGAAGCCATGGACAAAGCTTAAAACCGTGACCTTTGCTGCGCTAGACTGCAAAAATCGGCTTTAGCGTTCTATTTGGAGAACGATGGTGGAAGACCTCAACACCCTCTACTACTTCACCCAGGTGGTGGAACATCACGGTTTTGCGGCGGCGGGCCGGGCACTGGACATGCCCAAGTCCAAGCTCAGCCGACGCATTGCCGAACTCGAAGAGCGACTGGGTGTGCGCCTGCTGCACCGCACCAGCCGGCATTGCTCCTTGACGGAAATCGGCCAGGCCTACTACCAGCGCTGTCTGGCCATGCGGGTGGAAGCGGAAAGCGCCGCCGAACTGATCGAGCGCAACCGCTCCGAGCCTCAGGGCCTGGTGCGTGTCAGTTGCCCGACGGCGCTGCTCAATTCCTGGGTCGGGCCGATGCTGACCCGCTACATGCTCAAGTACCCGTTGGTGGAGTTGTTCATCGAGAGCACCAATCGCCGGGTCGACCTGATTCACGAAGGCTTCGATATTGCGTTGCGGGTACGCTTTCCGCCGCTGGAAAACACCGACATGGTGATGAAGGTACTGGGCAACAGCACCCAGAGCGTGGTCGGCAGTCCGGCCTTTTTATCGCGCCTGTCGACTCCGGCCTCCCCGGCCGACCTCAGCGGCTTGCCGAGCCTGCACTGGGGCGCGGCGCAGCGCGAATATCAGTGGGAACTGTTCGGCGCCGATGGCAGCACGGCAATGATTCGTCATGCACCGAGAATGGTCACCGATGATCTGTTGGCCTTGCGCCATGCGGCGGTCGCCGGGATCGGCATCGTGCACCTGCCCAGCGTGGTGGTGCGCGACGAAATTGCCGCCGGCCAACTGGTGGAGCTGGTACCGGGCTGGACACCGAAAAGCGGAGTCATCCATGCAATCTTTCCCTCACGTCGGGGGTTGCTGCCTTCGGTGCGCACGTTGATCGATTTTCTTGGGGAGGAATTCAGCCGTAGTGATATTGCTTAGGGGCCGCAGGTAAGGCTTTGGACCGAGTCGCCATCTTCGCGAGCAAGCCCGCTCCCACATTTGCAATGCATTCCCCCTGTGGGAGCGGGCTTGCTCGCGAAGAGGCCGGCACAAACATCATCAATGCCGAAAACTGCAGGTGATTCATGATTTCCGGTAAACATTGCTTTGCCGCTCCAGCGGTTTTTCTCACGGATGCAGGCGCGGATACTGCCGCCCATTCCCACTGCAACCTCTGGAGTCATCAATGTCCATTCCCGCCTTCGGCCTGGGTACGTTTCGTTTGCAAGGCCAGGTGGTCATCGATTCGGTGAGCACCGGCCTGGCGCTTGGCTACCGGGTGATCGATACCGCACAAATCTACGAGAACGAAGCCGACGTCGGCGAAGCCATCGCTGCCAGCGGCATTGCCCGTGAAGAGCTGTTCATCACCAGCAAGATCTGGGTCGCCAACCTGGCCGGCGATCGCCTGATCGACAGCCTGAAGGAAAGCCTGAGCAAACTGCAGACCGATTACCTGGACCTGACCCTGATCCACTGGCCGTCGCCGGAAGATCAGGTGCCGGTCGAAGCGTTCATGGGCGCCCTGCTCGAAGCCAAGCGCCTGGGCCTGACCCGCCAGATCGGCGTGTCCAACTTCACCATCGACCTGATGCAGCAAGCGATAGCGGCCATCGGTGCCGAGCACATCGCTACCAACCAGATCGAACTGCACCCGTACCTGCAAAACCGCAACGTCGTCGCGTTCGCGCAGAGCCAGGGCATCGGCATCACGTCATACATGACCCTGGCCTACGGTGAAGTCCTCAACGACCCGCTCATCCAGCAGATCGCCGAACGCCTGCAAGCGACGCCGGCTCAGGTCACCCTGGCCTGGGCCATGCAGTCGGGTTACGCAGTGATCCCGTCTTCCACTCGCCGGACCAACCTGGAAAGCAACTTGAAGGCGCGCGAGTTGACCTTGAGCGAGGCCGACATGGCGCTGATCGCAACGCTGGATCGCGGCCACCGGTTGACCAGCCCCAAAGGCATCGCACCGCACTGGGATTGAGCCTCAACCCTGCCCGATACTTTGGTCCAGTCGGGTCATGGCTTGCTGCAACTGGTCGACGGCATCGTCGACCAGTGCCGCACGACCGTCATTGCACGCCTGCTCCAGCTGTTCGCAACACTCGACCAGGCCAAGCGCTCGCACCATCAGCGCCCCGCCCTTGATCCGGTGTGCCAGTTCCTGCAATCCGGAACGATTGTCGCCGGCGTGCAAGGCCAGCAAATGCACGCGGTCCTCGCGATTGCTCAGCGCCAGATCGTGCATCAGTTGATCGATCAGCTCGCGGTCCGAATCCGCATAGCGCTCCAGCCCACTCAAATCGAACTCGGCGAAGCCATGGCCGTCAGTTGGCGCTAAGGGGGCGCTGGAAAACCGCTGGGCCAGCCACGCCTGCAAATCCACCAGGCGGATCGGTTTGAACAGGCAATCATCCATGCCCGCCGCCTGACAACGGGCCTTCTCTTCGGCCTGCGCATTGGCGGTAAAGCCCAGTATCAGCGTCGACGATAGCCCCTGCACCTGCTCTTGCTCACGTATCGCGCCCGCCAGTTCATATCCACTGAGCACCGGCATGTTGCAGTCGGTAATGACCAGATCGAACCCACCTGCGCGCCACTGTTCAAGCCCAAGGGCCCCGTCTTCGGCCAGCACCACATGATGGCCCAGGTAGCTCAGTTGCCGCGAGAGCAACAGGCGATTGGCGGGATAATCGTCGACCACCAGAATCGACAACACCCGGGTCGTGAGCTGCGCCGGATCCTGGGCCATCCCCCCTGCGAGTAATGCTTGCAGGGCAGGCAGCACCAGGCTGATATCCACCCGCGTCCCGCGCCCGAGCTCACTGTCGAGCTGCAAATGGCCGCCCATCGTTTCGCACAGGGTACGACTGATCACCAGGCCCAGGCCGGAACCTTGCCGGGAGGTCTGCTGACTGTTGCCCGCCTGCACGAAAGGGCTGAACAGGCGTTGCTGGTCGAAAGCGCTGATACCGATGCCGCTGTCCTCGATCCGTACGCTGACGGCAAGATGCTCCGGGGCTTGAGGCTGCACGCGCAGCGTCAGGCTCACCCGGCCTTCACGGGTGAACTTGATCGCATTGCTCAGCAGGTTGGACAGCACTTGTTTGAAGCGCGTGGGATCGAGCATCACGTCGCGGTCACTGTGTTCGTCGAGTTCGACCCGCCACTGCAGATTCTTCTGCATCGCCAGCCCTTCGAAAACCCGGCAGACCGACGTCACCAGCGCGTGCAGATTGACCCGCTCCGGCGCCAGCGACAAATGCCCGGACTCGATCCGGGCGACGTCCAGAATGTCGCCGATCAAATCCAGCAATTGTTGTCCGGCATTGGATGCCACCTCGATGGCGGCGCGGTCGGTCTCCCCTTCATCGGCCCGTTTCAACGCCAGTTCGAGCATGCCGATCAATGCGTTCATCGGCGTACGGATTTCATGGCTCATGGTGGCCAGGAACGTGGTCTTGGCCCGGTTGGCGTCGTCCGCCGCGTCCTTGGCTTCCTGCAGTTGCCCGAGCAACTGCTGACGCTGGCGAATCTGCCGCCGCTGCCAGACGATCCCGGCCAACGCGAGCAACAGCAAGACACCCGCCACCGCAAAAGCCTGCACGATCGCCTGGCGGTGTCGCAGCCAGTAGCTCTGCTCGACCATCGAGTCATAGCGCCAGGGCTGGGTCAGCTCGTCGATCTCTTCGGGAGGGATGCTCAACAGCGCCTTGTCCAGAATCGAATGCAGTTCGGTAGCCTCGCGACTGGTTGCCAGGGTGCTTCGGGCGGGGTGGGTGCCCACGGTGCTGGTCACTTGCAGGCGATCGCGATACTGCCGGGAAATCAGGTAACGGGCGCTGATCAGCGAGTTGATACCGCCCTGGGCCTTGCCCTGGGCGACCATTTCCATGGCGTCCGTCGACAGTGGTGCATCCATCAGCCGGATCAACGGGTAATGCTGGCGAATGTACTCGCCGACAACGTTGCCCCGGGTCAGCGCCAGGGTTTTTCCCGCCATGTCATCCAGTGTCCTGGGGCTGCCCGCGGCTGCGCGGGTCACCAGCACCGAAGGGCTGCTCAGAAACGCCCGGGTGAACAGCAGTTCGTCGTCACGCAGGGAACTGAGGCCGATACCGGCCAGCACATCGATCTCTCCGCTGGAGATGCCGGTCATCATTTCGGCCACCGACTTCACGCTCCGGATGTCAAATTGCAGCCCGGTACGCGAACTGATTTTGGTCAGCACATCGACGCCGATACCGCGAAATTTGCCTTCGCTGTCGATGAATGTAATCGGCGGAATGTTTTCGTTGATCGCCACCCTCACCCGCGGGTGGCGTTCGAGCCAGCGCTGTTCGGCCACGCTCAATTGCAATGACTCGGCGCCCGGGATAGATGCCCCGTTTGCTCCCCAACGACGCAGGATATTCATTTGTTCATGGGTGGTGATGGCCGCCAGCGCCTTGTTGACGATGCGCAATAGCGAAACGTTGTCGCGGGTCATCGCAAAGGCAAAACGCCCGGATTCCATGGGCGAGAAGTCCGTCAGGCGCACGTTGCTCAGGTTGTTCCTGCTGATCAGGTAATGGGCATTGATCGCATCGCCCAGATAGACATCGGCCTGGCCGAATGCCACGGCGCCCATCGCCGCCAGTGTCGAGGGAAACAGCTGGACCTGCGCCTTGGAATAGAACTGTTGCACGCTGTATTCGGGCAGGTAGTGATACAGCATCACCAGCCGCTTGCCGGCCAGTGTCGGGTCGAGTACCGGAGGGAAATCGGAACGCGTGACCAGCACCGGCTGATCGACCGCGTAGGCGCTGGACATCTGCAGCTGTGGATCCTCGGCTTCAAATCGATTGGCCGTTCCCAGCAGGTCTGCCCGCCCTTCCTTGATGGCCTGCACCGCATCGGCCCGCGACGGATAACATTCGACCTCAATGTCGACGTTCAACATTTGTTCGAGCAATCCGGCGTAATCGGCTGTCACGCCTTCGAACACCTTGCCCGCCGTATTGAACTCGAAAGGGGGATAATCCGGCGTCGAAACAGCCAGCACCAATCGGCCCTTTTGTTGTAGCCAGCGCTGCTCGGCTTCCGACCACCCGACACTCAGACCTTCGGCACTCGAGCGTCCCAACAGGGTCAACGGCTGTTGTGCACAGACCGTCGATGACCATAGAAGAAGGCCCGTCAGCACCCAACCAGCCAATCGCCTGAGAGCGTTCATTCAGATCAAATGATTGCGCAGGGCGAAATCCCTCAAGTGCACCGACGAGTTCACGTTGAGCTTGAGGATGAGTCGGGTCTTGTAGGTACTGACGGTCTTGTAGCTCAGGTGCATGATCTCGGCGATTTCCAGGTTTTTCGAGCCCCGGGCCAGATACTGCAGAATGGTCAACTCACGATTGGAGAGTTTGTCGATCAACTGTTTTTCACTGCGTTGCAAATCCCCTATCGATACGGAACTCGAGGGGATCTGGGCGAAATAGGTGTAGCCGGCCATCACCGAACTCACCGCGGCCTTCAAGTCATCCAGGTCCTTGCTCTTGGAAACATAGGCAACAGCCCCGGCCCGCATGCAGCGGTCCTGATAGAACTCGGCCTCCAGCGAGGTGAACACCACTACGCGACATTGTGTGTTTTCGGCCTTGATGCGGTCCATCACCTCAAGCCCCGCCACACCGGGAAGACCCAGGTCAAGCAACACGACATCCGGTTGATGCTCCCGGATCAGCGACAACACCTGATCGCCACGGGAGGCTTCGTAAATTTGCGTGAATCCTTCACCCTTGAGTACGAGTTTGATCATGGAGCGAACCACCGGATGATCTTCCACAATCAATGCTGACTTCATGACAACTCCCGTGCAAAACAACACGATCGGGCAAAAAAATGCCCTCCAGGCACCGCAGCGGCTGGGCACAACGCTGCGCATAGACAATGGCATGGAAGGCTGGGAGGGGCTACCTGACAGAAATGACAGTTCCGACGAACGGTAGCGGACGATCGACGGCGCTCATCAATTGCGTGATTGACGCCAGGTCAGGTACAGCGGCCTGGCTGACCTGGACTTTGCCCGGGGCTGGCGACAACGGTGCCTGTTGTTCATTGAAGATAAAACCGTGACGAACCTGCGGGTTGTCGGCAAGGAAATTGAACAGGTCCAGCGCTCCGTTGGTCATCGCCCCATTGACGAGCACCAGATCCAGAGGCTCGCAACCGTACTCCACCAATGGAAGGAGTTCGTCGAAGCTCTGCACCGGTGCCACCCGAAAGTAGCCGAGCTGGTTGAACCGCCGCTCGATCCGCAGGCGGTTGAAGTGCTGTGCATCGGCGATCAGGATGCGCAAGGATTTGTTCGGCAAGGAGACCTCCAAAAGGATGTCGGTTTCAAGAGGTCGCAAAGCCTACGGAAGACCTCCCCAGGTTTATGTAGGAATATTCCTAAATCAATGCAGGTTAATCTGACTCTTGCCTTGGAAACGCAAGCGCGCTTCGCCCCTGAAACCCTGGCCTTTACTCCGTGGTACTAGGACTCCAGAACGCCTGCACCACCAGGGTCGACATCGAAATCCGCGCCACCAGCGCATCCAGTTCATCGCCATCGACGGAGGTGGTCGCCAGGGTGGCTTCGATTTCAATTTCATCCGTACCAAAGGCATGCACATCGACATCGCTGGCCGGATAGTTGCTGCGCTCCAGCTCGGCTTCGAGCAAGGCCAGCACGGTTTTTTGCTGCGTACGCCGGGCGATCACATAGACGATGTTGGTGACTTCCGCCGAAATCACATCCAGCGGCTGACGGTTGATGTTGTTGACGATCGGCCGCAGCAAGGTATTGGCCGCGAGCACGAACAGCGTGCCGAGCAACGCTTCGGCCAGCAGGTCGGCACCGGCGCAGGCACCGACTGCAGCCGAGGTCCAGAGGGTCGCGGCGGTATTGAGGCCACGCACATTGCCCTCTTCACGCATGATCACCCCGGCACCGAGAAAGCCGATACCGGAGACCACATACGCCACGACCCGCACAGCACCTTCGGCTCCGCCGAGACGGTTGGCCATGTCGACGAAAATCGCCGCGCCCACCGCCACCAGCACATTGGTGCGCAGGCCGGCGGTGCGCTGCCGATACTGACGCTCGAAACCGATCAGGCCACCGAGGATGAACGCCGCGCTGAGGCTGACCAGGGTGTCGAGCAGCGAAGTCAGGTTGAGGTTGTTGATGGCTTGCATGATGAACTCCTTGAAAAACACACAACCCCTTGTGGGAGCGGGCTTGCTCGCGAATGCGATGTATCAGTCACCATCATCATTGACTGACCCACCGCTTTCGTCGGAACGCCGCCCGGACCAAGCCCGCTCCCACAAGGGCATTGTTGTACTGCGGCCTTATTGCCAGCCAAATCGGCGAATGTAGAACCCTTTCACCGCCTGGATCAGCGCCATGTACGCCAGCAGGATCACCGGCAGGAACACGAAATACAGCGACGGCAACGCCTGCAGCTTGAAGTAATGCGCCAGCGGTCCCATCGGCAGGAAAATCCCCACGGCCATGATCAGTCCGGTCATCACCAGCAACGGCATGGCCGCGCGGCTCTGCACGAACGGGATCTTCGGCGTGCGGATCATGTGCACGATCAGTGTCTGGGTCAGCAGCCCGACCACGAACCAGCCAGACTGGAACAGGGTCTGGTGATCCGGGGTGTTGGCATCGAACACGTACCACATCAAGGCGAACGTCGTGATGTCGAAGATCGAACTGATCGGCCCGAAAAACAGCATGAAGCGCCCGACATCCGCCGGCTGCCAGCGCTGCGGTTGCTTGAGCATTTCGTCATCGACGTTATCGAACGGGATGGCGATCTGCGAAATGTCATAGAGCAGGTTCTGCACCAGCAGGTGCATCGGCAGCATCGGCAGGAATGGAATGAACGCACTGGCCACCAGCACCGAGAACACGTTGCCGAAGTTCGAACTGGCGGTCATCTTGATGTACTTGAGCATGTTGGCGAAGGTCCGGCGGCCTTCCAGCACGCCCTCCTCCAGCACCATCAGGCTTTTTTCCAGGAGGATGATGTCGGCCGCTTCCTTGGCGATGTCCACGGCGCTGTCCACGGAAATACCGATGTCGGCGGTGCGCAGGGCCGGGGCATCGTTGATGCCGTCGCCCATGAAACCGACCACATGGCCGTTGCCCTTGAGCAGGCGGACGATGCGTTCCTTGTGCGAGGGCGTCAGTTTGGCGAAGACGTTGGTGGTTTCCACGGCTTTCGCCAACTCGGCATCCGTCATGCGTTCGATGTCGTTGCCCATCAGCAGGCCTTGCTGTTCCAGGCCGACTTCGCGGCAGATTTTCGCAGTCACCAGTTCGTTGTCGCCGGTCAGCACTTTCACCGCCACGCCGTGGGCCGCCAACGCCTTGAGCGCCGGCGCCGTGCTTTCCTTGGGCGGGTCGAGGAACGCCACGTAACCGATCAGCGTCAGTGCCTGCTCATCGGCCAGGCTGTAGGTGTCGCGTCCTTCACTCATCGGCCGTGCCGCTACCGCCACGACACGCAAGCCCTCGGCGTTGAACGTGGCCGTGACCTGTCGAATGCGCGCCAACAACTCTTCGGTCAAGGCTTCATCGACTTCGCCGTGACGCACCCGCGAGCAGACCGCCAGCACCTCTTCCACCGCGCCCTTGCAGACCAGCAGGTGCGGTTGATCGCGCTCGGCGACTACCACCGACATGCGACGACGGGTGAAGTCGAACGGAATCTCGTCGACCTTGCGAAACGCCGTGCCGACTTTCAATTGACGATGGATTTCGACGTGTTCGAGCACCGCCACATCCAGCAGGTTTTTCAGGCCGGTCTGGTAGTAGCTGTTGAGGTAGGCCATTTCCAGCACGTCATCGGAGTCATTGCCCCAGACATCGACGTTGCGCGCCAGGAAGATTCTGTCCTGGGTCAGGGTGCCGGTCTTGTCGGTGCACAACACGTCCATGGCGCCGAAGTTCTGGATGGCGTCGAGACGTTTGACGATGACTTTTTTGCGCGACAGGAACACCGCGCCCTTGGCCAGGGTCGAGGTGACGATCATCGGCAGCATTTCCGGGGTCAGGCCCACGGCAATCGACAGCGCGAACAGCAGCGCTTCGGTCCAGTCGCCCTTGGTGAAACCGTTGATGAACAGCACCAGCGGCGCCATCACGAACATGAAGCGGATCAACAGCCAGCTGACTTTGTTGACCCCGGTCTGGAACGAGGTCGGTGCCCGGTCAGTGGCGCCGACCCGCTGGGCCAGGGCGCCGAAATAGGTGCTGTTACCGGTGGTGAGAATCACCGCCATGGCCGTGCCGGACACCACGTTGGTGCCCATGAACAGGATGTTTTCCAGGTCCAGGGGGTTGAGTGTGTCGCGGTCCTGCTGACGGGGAAATTTTTCCACCGGCATCGATTCACCGGTCATGGCCGCCTGGCTGACGAACAGGTCCTTGGCACTGAGCACCCGGCAATCGGCGGGAATCATGTCACCGGCAGACAGCACGATCAGATCGCCCGGCACCAGAAACCTGATCGGCAACTCGATGCGCTGCGCGCTGAGGTCCTCAAGGTCCCGGCGCATCACCGTGGCAGTGTTACTGACCATGGCCTTGAGAGCATCGGCGGCCTGGTTGGATTTGGTTTCCTGCCAGAAGCGCAGCAAGGTCGAGAGCACCACCATGGAGAAAATCACGATGGCAGCTTTCATGTCTTCGGTCAGCCACGAGATGACCGCCAGCAGCGTCAGCAGCAGGTTGAACGGGTTTTTGTAGCAGTGCCACAGGTGCGTCCACCAGGGCAGCGGTTGTTCGTGCTCGACTTCATTGAGGCCCAATTGCTCGCGCAGGGCATCGGCTTCATGCTCGCTCAAGCCATCGGTGTGACTGCCCAGATTGTTGAGCAATTGACCCGTGTCGCTACCGGCAGCAGCCACCAGGGTTTGCGCCAGGGTCGGTGGGACTTCACGGCTGACCGTGGTGTCGGTGAAGGTTTCCAGCAACGCCAGGCGACGGAAGTGCCGGGCGATGTGGCGGGTACGCAGGAAACCTGCGAAGAATTCCTTGAGGGTAAGTTTCATGGCTGGTGCCCCTTTGGTCAGCCGGGAAACCGTCGAGCAGGCAAGTCCACGCCTGTTCCGCCGGAACGACCGGCAAAGCAAGGCCTGGCGCGCCGGTCACGAATGACAGGCGTGTCGATAGGGCGGCGGCCACGACAGGAAAAGTCGAAACCACGCTCTGTTCAGCGTCGATGAGAGGGACGTCGGGACACGGCCAGGACTGGCCATGATCAGGATGCCGCTGCTCGCTTGTCGGCGAGACAACGGCACAGGAGACTGCGCGTTATCTTGCCGAGAAAATGCCGGTTACCGAGACCGGCCGACAACTGTCACTCGAACAAGTACCCACTGTGGGTCTCCGTAATGGATGAAAACGCGCGAAGCTTACGCCCCGATGTTTGGAGAGTAAACCCGTTACAAAAGCTTGCCGGGGGAAATGCGGGGTTCTTCAGGAAGGGTTCAGGAATCAAATCTGGTGGTGTTTGTGATGGCCCCTTCGCGAGCAAGCCCGCTCCCACATTTTGACCTGTGTTCGCAGATCAATTGTGGGAGCGGGCTTGCTCGCGAAGAGGACCTTGCAGCCACCGAACAACTCAGCTGGCCGTGGCCAGCAACAAATCCACCACCGACCGGCCATGCCCGCGATGCTTGCCATGCTCATACAGTGAAGCGGCAATCTCATCGGCGCGAATCGGCAGGATCGACAGCAAGGTGTCGCTCAAGCCGTGGCTGGCCTGGCAGAAGCCCTGCATGTAGAGGCCGGCCTTGCAGCGCTCGTCGGTGATCAGTCTGTAGTTGCGATCGACCTCGAAATCGCCCAGGTACTCTTCCAGCGGTGCCAGCAGTTTGCGGTGCATCTGCCGCTCGTAACCGGTGGCCAGAACCACGGCGTCGTAGTGACGCACCGAGACTTCACCGGTGGCGTTGTTGCGCAGCACCAGATCGATGCCGCGTTCGTTGGCTGTGGCTTTTGAGAGAGTGGTCAGCGTGTGGAACGCATGGCGGGCGATGCCCGAGACTTTCTGGCGGTAGAAGATGCCGTAGATGCGCTCGATCAGATCGATGTCCACCACCGAGTAGTTGGTGTTGTGGTACTCGTTCACCAGACGCTCGCGTTCGCTGTCAGGCTGCTGGAACACCAGGTCGGTGAACTCCGGCGAGAACACTTCGTTGACGAAGGGGCTGTCGTCGGCCGGCTTCAGTGCCGAGCCGCGCAGGATCATGTCCACCTGCACCGACGGGAAGCTGTCGTTCAAATCGATGAAGGCCTCTGCCGCACTCTGCCCGCCACCGATGATTGCGATGCTCATCGGCCGGTTGTCCACACACGGCTGTTTGGCCATCTGCGCCAGGTACTGGGAATGGTGGAACACCCGGCCGTCATCCTTGAGCGCCTTGAACACCTCGGGAATACGCGGCGTGCCGCCGGCGCTGACCACCACCGAACGGGTGGTGCGCACATGCTGATGCCCGCTCGCATCGCGGGAAATCACCCGCAACGCCTCGACCTGATGGTTGTGCAGCACCGGCTCGATGGTCAGCACTTCTTCGCCGTAACGGCTTTGCGCAGTGAACTGCCCGGCGACCCAGCGCAGGTAGTCGTTGTACTCCATGCGGCACGGATAGAAGGTGCCCAGGTTGATGAAGTCCACCAGGCGCCCGTGGGCCTTGAGGTAATTGACGAACGAGTAAGGGCTGGTCGGATTGCGCAGGGTCACCAGGTCCTTGAGGAAGGAAATCTGCAATTCGCTCTGGGTCACCAGGGTGTTGCCGTGCCAGCGGTAGTCAGCCTGCTTGTCGAGGAACAGCACATCCAGGTCACCCTGGCTCGCCCCGCGCTCTTGCAGCGCGATGGCCAGTGCCAGGTTCGACGGGCCGAATCCGACGCCGATCAGGTCGTGAACGAGGGGCGATGCAATTGCCTGTGTCATTTCCAGTGTCCTCTGGATGTTCCCCTCAATAGCGGGGCATTGAACCTAAGTGACCTGACAGGCCTTGGGCCGCACAACAGGTCGTCTGTTGAGTAGGAACGAGGACAATGAAACAAAATTTAACGAGGCTTGATGAATCTGAAGGCTCAATGGCCTTCCCACTGGCGCATCCGCACACGGCAATGCTTCATGGCATTGACGATGTGCTTTTCGACCAGTGCACGGGAAATGCCCAGTTGCTCGGCGATCTGTGGATGGGACAGGCCCTCGATCTTGCGCAACAGGAAACTCTCGCGGCACAGCCGCGGCAACTCCGCCAAGGCACGCTGGAGCATGTCCAGGCGCTGGCCGTGATCGAGGAGCTTGTGCGGTGAAGGCGTGAAGTAGCGTTCTTCGCTGTCGAGCACATCCAGCGGCTCGGCGCGACGCAAGGCATTGCGGCGGTGGTCATCGATGACCAGGTTCAATGCGGTGCGATAAAGGAAGGCGCGGGGCTGCTCGATCGGCGCGTCGCTGGTCCGTTCCAGCACGCGCAGATAAGCGTCATGAACCACATCTTCGGCCACCTGGCGGTTGCCCAGCCTGGCGTTGAGGAAACACACCAGTTCGCGATAGTAGTTTTCCAACATGACTCCCGTCCGCACGGGGGTGCGGTTTCATTCCTTGAGCCCTTTGTACGACCGCTGAAACAAGCAGTGGCACGATAGTGGCAGTTCGAGTCGCGTAATTTATAGTAATTCTCATATAGATTTAAAGTACTGCTTCATCTTGCCCGATAAATAGCTCTGATCCATGTGGGAGCGGGCTTGCTCGCGAAAGCGGTGCATCAGGCAACATAAATGGTGAATGTGCCGGCCTCTTCGCGAGCAAGC
>NZ_JBGLYV010000093.1:0-24283 GCF_047304225.1 Pseudomonas sp. Pseusp3
GGAGCGGGCTTGCTCGCGAAGGCGGTGGGTCAGACAACATTAATGTCGACTGATCCGCCGCCTTCGCGAGCAAGCCGGATCGCCGCACCGCCGCTCCCACAGGTATTGGTTACAACTTGGCTTTGACCGCCGGCAACGCATCCTTGCCATCCACGGTCTTCACACCATCGAGCCATTTATCCAGCACAGCCGGGTTGGCCTTGATCCACGCCTTGGCCGCGTCGGCATTGCTGACCTTGTTGTTCACCACCTCGGCCATGATGCTGTTCTCCATGTCCTGGGTGAAGCTCAGGTTGGTCAGCAGTTTGCCGACGTTCGGGCAGGCCTGTGCATAACCTTTGCGGGTCAGGGTGTGGACGGTGCCGGTGTCACCGAAGTATTTCTCGCCGCCCTTGAGGTAATGCATTTTCAGCTGCACGTTCATCGGGTGCGGGGTCCAGCCGAGGAAAGTCACGAATTTCTGTTTTTTCACCGCGCGGGACACTTCCGCCAGCATTGCCTGCTCGCTGGACTCGACCAGTTTCCACTGGCCCATGTCGAAATCGTTTTTCTTGATGATCTCTTGCAGCGAGATGTTCGCCGGTGCGCCGGAGCCGATGCCGTAGATCTTGTGGTCGAACTTGTCGGCGTATTTGTTCAGGTCGGCGAAGTCATGCACACCCGCGTCCCATACGTAGTCCGGCACGGCGAGGGTGAATTCGGTGCCGTCGAGGTTCTTCGCCAATTGCGTGACATCACCGCTGGCGACGAATTTGTCATAGAAGCCCTGCTGCGCCGGCATCCAGTTACCCAGGAATACATCGACCTGGCCATCCTTGAGCCCGCCAAAGGTGATCGGCACCGCGAGGGTGTCGACCTTGGCCTTGTAGCCCATGCCGTCCAGCAGAAACCCGGTGATGGCATTGGTCGCGGCGATGTCGCTCCAGCCCGGATCGGCCATCTTCACCGTCTCGCAACTCTGATCGGCAAACGCCGATGCACTGCCCAGTGCCAGGAGCCCGACCGTCAGTACTGTGGATAACTTTTGCATGGACTTCCCCTTAACGTTATTGGTTTTGGCAGGGTTGTGGATAACGTGCTTTACGCTCCAGATCGTCGAGGTCGATGTGGTTGCGCATGTATTGCTGACTGGCGTCCACCAGCGGCTGGTGATCCCAGCTCTTCAGCTTGCCGAGGGTCAGCGCCTCGGCCACGAAACGCCGGCGCCGCTGGCTGGCAAGCACCTGCTGGTGAATCGTCGGGATATTCCACTTGGCTCGCGCTTCGGCGAGAAAATCGTCGAACAACTGACGATGTTGTGGCGAATGGCTGAGTTCTTCCCGTTCGTGAGGGTCATTGTGTACGTCGAAGAGCAGGCAGGGGTCGTCTTCGCTGTAGATGAATTTGTAGGCACCTCGGCGGATCATCATCAGCGGGCTGATGGTGCCTTCGGCCATGTATTCGCCGAATACCTCGTCGTGACCGCCCTGCCCTTGCAGGTGCGGAACCAGCGAACGGCCATCCAGCGGCAAGCCCGGTTCCAGCGAGCCACCGGCCAGTTCGACGAATGTCGGTAGCAGGTCGGCGGTCGAAACGCTGGCGCTGACCCGACCGGCACCGAATTGCCCCGGCGCGCTGATCAACAAGGGAACCCGTGCGGCCATTTCGAACCAGTGCATTTTGTACCAGAGCCCGCGCTCGCCGAGCATGTCGCCGTGGTCGCCGGAGAACACGATGATGGTGTCATCGATCAGCCCGGTATCTTCGAGGGTTTGCAGGAGTTTGCCGACGTTGCTGTCGATATAGCTGCACGCGCCGAAATAGGCGCGGCGGGCGTCGTGTATCTTGTCCACAGGCAGAGGTTTGTCCCACAGGTCATAGACCTTGAGCAAACGTTGCGAGTGCGGATCGAGATCGTACTGCTCCGGCGTTGCAGGCAACGGGATGTCGGCGTCGTCGTACAGATCCCAGAAGGCTTTGGGAATCGTGTACGGGTCGTGCGGGTGAGTCATCGAAACGGTCAGGCAGAACGGCTGGTCGCCATCTTCGCGGATATGGTCGAACAGGTACTGCCGGGCCTTGAACACCACCTCTTCGTCGAAATCCAGCTGATTGGTGCGCACGCACGGGCCGGCTTGCAGCACTGACGACATGTTGTGATACCAGGTCGGACGCACGTCCGGCTCATCCCAGTTCACCGCCCAGCCGTAGTCGGCGGGGTAAATATCACTGGTCAGGCGTTCTTCGTAGCCATGCAACTGGTCCGGCCCACAGAAATGCATCTTGCCCGACAAGGCGGTGCGGTATCCGAGGCGACGCAGGTAGTGGGCGTAGGTCGGTACGTCGGCGGGGAAATCGGCGGCGTTGTCGTAGGCGCCGATCTTGCTCGGCAACTGGCCACTGACCAGGGTGAAACGCGACGGCGCACACAATGGGCTGTTGCAATAAGCGGAGTCGAACACCACGCCCTGTTCGGCGAGGCGGCTGAGATGGGGGAGTTTGACGGGCGACGGGCCGTAGAACGGCAACATTGGCGCGGCCATTTGATCGGCCATGATGAAAAGAATGTTCTTGCGCTTCATGTGATCGCGGCATTCCATAGTGGATGTTTATGCGAGAGTGCTGGCTTCGAGAATGAAACCCTCGCACTTTGCGGTAAAGCCCATGCACGGCAATGACTAGGATAAGCACAGCTTATGTATGACACCCTTGGTGACCTGTCACTGGACCTGCTTCGTGCCTTCGAAGCGGCGGCCCGACAGCACAGCTTCACTGCGGCGGCGGTTGAGCTGGGTACCACGCAACCGGCCATCAGCCAGCAGATCAAGCGCCTGGAGGAACAACTGGCGACTCGCCTGTTCGACCGCATTTATCGCGGCATCGAACTGACCGAGGCCGGGCAGATTCTTTTCGAGCAGGTTCAGCTCGGTTTGCAGAATATAGACGCAGGATTGAGCGCAATCAGTGCACAGCAACAGCATGAAGTGCTGCAGGTTGCCACGGATTTTGCCTTCGCCGCCTATTGGTTGATGCCGCGATTGCACCGCTTTCACGCGGCCAATCCGCAGGTGGATGTCAGCCTGGTCACCAGTGAACGCAGCCATAACATGCTACGTACCGATATCGATGTGGCGGTGCTGTTCGGCGATGGCCGCTTCAAGCAGGGTGAAAGCCATTGGCTGTTCAGCGAGGAAGTGTTTCCGGTGTGCAGCCCGCAGTTGTTGAGCGAGCGGACCTTGCCCTTGCCGGCCCAGGCATTGCTGGAGTTTCCGTTGCTGCACCTGCGTGGGGAACACAGCAGTAACTGGTTCGACTGGAGCGGTGTGTTCCGCGAGTTGGGCATCACCTCGGCTCCGGCGCCCGGGCAACTGCGCTTCGACAATTACACCTTGCTGATTCAGGCGGCGATTGGCGGGCAGGGCGTGGCCATTGGCTGGCGCCACCTTGTGGATAACTTGCTGGCCCAGGGGCTGTTGTGTCGACCGATTGCCGAAACCGCGATGTCCAGGTTGGGCTACTACGTGGTCCTGCCACAACGCAAACGGCGCGGAGCATTGATCCAGCGATTTGTGGACTGGTTGATGGCCGAGCAGGCCAGCAGTGCGGAGTCGTTGTCGGGGTTGTCATTGCCTTCGATTGCGGTGTGAAACGTGAAAAGATCGCAGCCTGTGCCGCGTGATCTGCCCGACCGGATTTAGAGGATTTCCAATGCAGCGCATAACGGGCTACCACGCCCATGTCTATTTCGACGCCAGCACCATCGATCAGGCGCGGGCCTTGTGTGAGCAGGCGGCGCAACTGTTTCCACTGAAAATGGGTCGCGTGCACGAGCGCCCGGTCGGTCCGCACCCGGACTGGAGCTGTCAGTTGGCGTTCGAGCCACAGGTGCTGGGCGAGGTACTGCCGTGGCTGGTGCTCAACCGCAAAGGGCTGGTGGTGTTCCTGCACCCGGACACCGGCGACGATTTGCTTGACCACACTGAGCACGCGATCTGGATGGGCGCAATCCGGCCGCTGGACCTGTCTATTTTTTGATCAGAGTGTTTCTTCAGCCTCACCGGGCAAGTGTTCGTCCAGATGCAGCCACGGCAGGCGGCTGTCAGTCCAGATGTGTCGCTCGGCCGGTGCTTGCTCGGGATGGTCGAGGGTGGCGATGGTCAAGTCGATGCTGTCCGGGCTCAGGTGCGTCACCACTGCCAATTGCGCCCCACAGTGGCCGCAGAAATATCGCGCGCAGGTAGAGGAAGAGTCGTACCGCGACGGCGTCCCGGCCAGCCATTGAAAGGCGGATGCCGGCACGGTGATCCAGGTGGTCACGATGCCGCCGCTCACCCGTCGGCAAATCGAGCAATGGCAGTGGACGATATCCTGCAGTGGCCCGCTGAATTGATAGCGCAGTTGCCCGCAGTGGCAGCCGCCGGTGTGAATTTCGTTCATGGCATTGCTCCTGATGCGTAATTACCGACGCCTTCGCGAGCAAGCCCGCACCCACATTGGCTTTGTGTACGACACAGATCCGGTGTGGGAGCGGGCTTGCTCGCGAAGGCCGTAACCCGGTTCACCTTCATGCCCCAGTCCGACGACCGGTTGTACTTCCGATCAACGCGTTCATCGCCGAAAGCTGGCTGAAAGCTTCCCCGATTAGGATCGCCCCCACTACCGGCAACAGACCGGTTGGCCAATGCCAGCGTTTTATCGCTCGCACAGCCCATTTAACAACAACAATGGTGATTCTGATGTCCTCTTCTACCCGCCGCTTCGCTGCAACTCCGTCCGTACGTCTCGTGCTTCCCGTACTGCGCTGATCCCGCCCGATCCGCCCATTCCCTAGTCGCGCTACGCCTGGAGTATTCCCATGCTGACTTTCCTTGGCTTCGCCATGGTCATCACGTTCATGTTCCTGATCATGACCAAGCGCCTTTCCGCGCTGATCGCCCTGATCATCATTCCGATCATCTTTGCCCTGTTCGGCGGTTTTTCGCCGAAGATAGGCCCGATGATGCTCGAAGGCATCACCAAGCTTGCGCCAACCGGCGTGATGCTGATGTTCGCAATCCTGTACTTCGCCCTGATGATCGACTCCGGCCTGTTCGACCCGGCCGTGCGCAAGATCCTCAAACTGGTCAAGGGCGACCCGCTGAAAGTTTCGGTCGGTACCGCCGTACTGGCGCTGATCGTGTCCATGGACGGTGATGGCGCCACCACTTACATGATCTGCGTGGCCGCCATGCTGCCGCTCTACAGCCGTATCGGCATGAGCCCGCGGATCATGGCCGGCCTGATCATCCTCGCCGGTGGCGTGATGAACATGACCCCGTGGGGCGGCCCGACCGCTCGTGCCGCCAGTGCGTTGCATGTGGACCCGTCCGACATCTTCGTACCGATGATCCCTGCGATGCTGGCCGGTGTAGTGGCGATCCTGGTCATCGCCTACTTCTACGGCAAGCGTGAGCGTGCACGCCTGGGTGAACTGCACCTGGTGGGTGATGAAATCGACCACAGCGAAATCAGCGTTTCGCAGTTCCCGGATGCCCGTCGTCCGAACCTGATCTGGTTCAACGGCGCCCTGACCCTGGCCCTGATGGGCACCCTGATCGCCGGCCTGCTGCCATTGCCGGTGCTGTTCATGGTGGCGTTCAGTATCGCCATGATCGTCAACTATCCTTGCCTGCAACAGCAGAAGGATCGCGTCGCGGCTCACGCCGGTAGCGTATTGGCCGTGGTCGGGCTGATCTTTGCGGCCGGTATCTTCACCGGTATCCTGACCGGCACCGGGATGGTCGATGCGATGTCGAAAAGCCTGCTGGCGGTGATCCCGGATTTCCTCGGCCCGTATCTGGCAGTGATCACGGCGCTGGTGAGCATGCCGTTCACATTCTTCATGTCGAACGATGCATTTTATTACGGCGTGTTACCGGTACTTGCCGAAGCCGCGAGCCATTACGGTATAACCGCGGTGGAAATGGCACGTGCCTCGATCGTCGGTCAGCCCGTCCACCTGTTGAGCCCGCTGGTTCCATCGACTTATCTGTTGGTGGCCCTGGCCGGCATCGATTTCGGTGACCACCAGCGCTTCACCCTCAAGTGGGCAGTGCTGGTTTGTACCTGCATACTGATTGCTGCTTTGCTATTGGGGACTTTCCCGGTGTTCAGCACTCTATAAGCCCAAGACTCACCACTTCGGGTCCAGGCTTCGCTGTTTGAAGCCCGGGCCCTTTGTGGTTTAACACTCGCTCAAAGGAATACACATGGATTGGCTGACCAACCCTGAAATCTGGGTTGCCTTCTTTACCCTGACCGCCCTGGAAATCGTCCTGGGTATCGATAACATCATCATGATTTCGATCCTGGTCAGCCGCATGCCCAAACACATGCAGGCGCGCACCCGGATTTTCGGGCTGGCGCTGGCCATGGTCACGCGAATTCTGCTTCTGCTGTCGATCACCTGGGTCATGCGCCTGACGGCGGACCTGTTCGAACTGTTCGGCCAGGGTATTTCCGGACGCGACCTGATCCTGTTCTTCGGTGGTCTGTTCCTGCTGTGGAAAAGCTCGCAAGAGATGTACCACGCGCTGGAAGGTGAAGATGAGAGCAACGACGAGCCTTCGGGCAAGGGCGGCAACTTCCTCTACACCATCATCCAGATCGCGATCATCGACATCGTGTTCTCCCTGGACTCGGTGATCACCGCAGTCGGCATGGTTTCCCACGTGCCGGTCATGGTCGCGGCAATCATCGTGGCCGTGCTGGTGATGATGTGGGCATCCGGCACCATCAGTGAATTCATCGACAAGCACCCATCGCTGAAGATGCTGGCCCTGTCGTTCCTGTTGATCGTCGGTACGGTGCTGATTGCCGAAGCCTTCGACGTGCACGTGCCAAAAGGCTACGTCTACTTCGCCATGGCGTTCTCGCTGGCAGTGGAAGCTAT
This sequence comes from Pseudomonas sp. Pseusp3, assembly GCF_047304225.1. Lineage (NCBI taxonomy): Bacteria > Pseudomonadati > Pseudomonadota > Gammaproteobacteria > Pseudomonadales > Pseudomonadaceae > Pseudomonas > Pseudomonas sp. Pseusp3. Next base: position 6,911 of record NZ_JBGLYV010000093.1, read on the forward strand.
CAACATCAGGATGCGCACAACCATTGCAAAAAAGAAGGCGCAGCAAGCTCCGGTAAAGCTGCGCAAGGACATTCCGGGCCAGTAACCCGGTAATACGCAACACCCTGTGGGAGCGGGCTTGCTCGCGAAGGCGGTGTGTCAGACAACATTAATGTCGACTGACACACCGCCTTCGCGAGCAAGCCCGCTCCCACTTTGTTTTTGTGGGTTGCTTAAACCGGATTTCATGACAGTTTTGTTTCAATCCCTTCTTTGGCTATGCGATGCTGGCGCGCAGGCCGTTAGCCAACTACAGCTTATGTACAGAACGTAGAACGTCACGCGGCACCGTTAATTTGCTCCTTTGGGGCGCTACACCACAGGGGGCCGGTATGCTCACCCTGCTCAATTTGCTTTCTGCCGTGGCCCTGCTGATCTGGGGCACGCACATCGTCCGAACCGGCATCCTGCGGGTCTACGGCACCAATCTGCGCCATGTCATTGGCCAGAACATGTCCAACCGCTGGCTGGCTTTCGTCTCCGGGATAGTCGTGACAGCGATGGTCCAGAGCAGCAACGCCACCGCCATGCTTGTCACTTCCTTTGTCGGCCAGGGCCTGATGGCGCTTACGCCGGCGCTGGTCACCATGCTCGGTGCCGATGTCGGTACGGCGCTGATGGCACGGGTGCTGACGTTCGACCTGTCGTGGCTGTCGCCGCTGCTGATTTTTGTCGGGGTGATCTTCTTTCTGTCGCGCAAGCAGACCCGACTCGGGCAAATGGGCCGTGTCGCCATTGGCCTGGGCTTGATCATTCTGGCGCTGCAACTGATTGTCGAAGCGGCGCACCCGATTACCCATGCCAAAGGGGTGAAGGTGATTTTCGCCTCGCTCACCGGCGACATCCTGCTCGACGCCCTGGTTGGCGCGCTGTTCGCGATGATGTCCTATTCCAGCCTGGCCGCTGTGCTGCTGACCGCGACCCTGGCGGGTGCCAATGTGATCAGCCTGCCGGTGGCCATCGGGCTGGTGATCGGCGCCAATATCGGCAGCGGCGTGCTCGCCTTCCTCAGCACCAGCATGCAGAACGCCGCCGGGCGCCAAGTGGCGTTGGGCAGCCTGCTGTACAAACTGATTGGTCTGTTATTGATCATTCCCGTACTCGATCCGTTGGTGCACTGGCTCGATGGCTTCGATTTCAGCCCTCAGGAAATGGTCATTGGCTTTCACCTGCTCTACAACACCGCGCGTTGCCTGATCCTGTTGCCCAGTGTCGGGCCGATGGCCAGGTTCTGTGCCTGGGTGCTGCCAGAGCGCCCGCAGGCCAACGGCATGGCCAAGCCCCGGCACCTTGATCCCACGGCGTTGGTCACCCCTGGTTTGGCGCTCGCCAACGCGGCTCGGGAAACCCTGCGCATTGGCGACCTGATCGATAGCATGCTCGAAGCCATGCTCGACGTTTTGCGTGGCAAGCAAACTGCCGTCACCCAGGAAATGCGGCGCCTGACCGACGATGTCGAAGCGCTGTACGGCGCGATCAAATTGTATCTGGCGCAAATGCCCCGGGAAGATCTCAGCGATCAGGACAGCCGACGCTGGGCGGAAATCATCGAACTGGCGATTAACCTGAAACTCGCCAGCGACTTGATCGAACGCATGCTGCGCAAGGTCCAGCAGCAGAAAACCTCGCAGCGCCGGTCGTTTTCCGAAGTCGGGCTGGACGAGTTGACCGGGCTGCAGACTCAGTTGATTTCCAACCTGCGGCTCGGGATGTCGGTGTTTCTCAGCGCCGACCCGGAAAGTGCCCGGCAACTGTTGCGTGAGAAACGTCGTTTCCGTGCACAGGAACGGCGCCTGGCCCATGCTCATGTCAGCCGCTTGCAACGTAAAATCGTGCAAAGTATCGAAACCAGTTCGTTGCACCTGGAGCTGATCGCCGACATGAAACGCCTGAATTCGCTGTTTTGCAGCAGTGCCTACGTGGTGCTGGAAACATCCGAAACCGGCGCACTGGTGGTCGACGATTTGACTGACATTACGCATTCACCCTGAACGTCCACAGTTGCCTGAAGTCTGTTGAACTTACGCTAGCCGTACGGAACCTCGTTATGCGTTGTCTGTTGTTCGCCTGCCTGTTGCTTGGTTCACTCCCGTCATTCGCCCTGGATCGCTTCCAGGTCGAGGGCTACACACTGCGCAACGGTTTGCAGTTGCTGCTCAAACCCGGCACTGACCGTGGGCATGTGGCGATCCGGCTGGTGGTCGGCGTTGGCCTGGACGATTTCAATTGCGAAGAAAAGGAATTGCCGCATCTGCTGGAACACCTGCTGTTCAGCGGCATCGACGCCAGCGGCGAAGGCGGCCTGGAAGAACGCATGCAGGCGCTGGGCGGTGAGTGGAACGCGTTCACCAGCAATGCCGATACGACTTTCGTCATCGAAGCCCCGGCGAAAAACCAGCGCAAAGTGCTCGACCTGCTGCTGGCGTTGCTGACCCAGACCCACTTCGACGACAACGCTATCAACGCGGCCAAGCAAGTGGTCGAGCGCGAAGACGGTGGTCACTACTCGCACCTGCAACGCTGGCTCGATCGTCAGGACCTGGGCCACACGGCCAGCAACCAGCTGGCCGTGGAGCTGGGCCTCAAATGCCCGGAGCGTGCGCAAGTCCATGACCTGACCCGTGAGCAACTGGAGCGGGTGCGCAAGGACTGGTATGCGCCGAACAACATGACCCTGATCGTAGTCGGCGACCTCGACAGATTACTGCCGGCCTATCTGGAGCGGGCGTATGGCACGCTGGAAGCGATTACCCCCGGCGAGCATCCACCGCTGCCGCAAATCCAGGCCAGCGCCGCCCACGAACGCACCCTGACCCACGGTTTGGTCGGCAACGGCGTCAAATTGCACTGGCTGGTGCCGGAGCCGGTGCTGGAGGACGGGCACGACGAAACCTTCGATTTGCTCAAGGATTATCTGGATTGGGCGCTTTATCGCCAGCTGCGCCTGGCTCACGGTCTGTCCTACGGGCCATGGGCGGAACGCCAGGTGTTCGGCGGCGTGGGCTTCATGAGCCTCAATGCCGACCTTGAACGCGACGATGTGCCTGAGGCCGAACAAGTGCTCGATGACTTGAAGGCCGCACTGCTCAAGGACGGCCTCAATGTCGACACCTTCAACCGCCTGAAGCAGGCCGCGATTGCCCGTCAGGCCTGGGCCGTACAAGGTAACAGTGCATTGGCCGATTACTACTGGAGCGCCATCGGTAATTACGAGGACGGCCGCTTCGCCGACCCGGCCCGGGAGCTGCAAGGGGTGACGCTGGAAGAGGCGAACAAGGCCGTGCGTGAACTGCTGTTGCAGCCGGGGTATTTGCGGATCGAAAAACCGTTGTTCAGTTATGACCAGTTGATGTGGTTGGTGGTCGGAGTGGCGGGGTTGCTGGTGTTAAGTCTGGTGGCGTGGCGTTTTCATCGCACAAGGTAAACATTCCTTGTGGGAGCGGCGTAACTGACCGCAAACCCTCGCCACGCGGCGCCCTCGAGGGTACCCTGTCGAGGTTTTATTCCTACGACGACTGTGAACCCGCCGAATGCAAAACCTGACCCTTTTCGTACAGCGCATCCTCGAATTGATGAAGCGCTACCCTGGGGTCATTGCGCTCGGTGGTTTCATCTCCGGGGTGTGCAGTTTCATTCTGGTCGATCGCCAGCAAGGCCTGGCGAGCTGGATCACCACCATCATGCTGATCAGCTGGATCTGGCTGATGCTGGAAAACAGCCTGACCAAGCTGTTCACGCGCATTTTCAAGCGCGAAATCCCGGAACCGTTGCTGCGCTACGCGACGCAGATGATCCATCAGGAAAGCCTGTTTTTCGTCCTGCCGTTTTTCTTCATCACCACGACGTGGAACAGCGGCCAGCTGGTTTTCACCGGGCTGCTGGGCATCGCGGCGCTGATTTCGATTGTCGACCCGCTCTACTACAAGTGGCTGGCGCCACGGCGCTGGGCGTTTCTGGCGCTGCACACCCTGACCCTGTTCGCCGCGCTGCTCACTGCGTTGCCGGTGATCATGCACCTGACCACCGCGCAAAGTTTCAAATGGGCACTGGGCATCTCGGTGCTGCTGTCGTTCCCGAGCCTGGCGTCGATCTTCCCGATTCGTACCCTGCGCAGTGCGCTGGCGATTTTGAGTATCACCCTGGGCATTGGCTTCGTCGGTTGGGAGCTGCGCTCGTGGGTGCCGCCGGCGACGCTGTGGATGACCGACGTGGCCATCAGCACGCAAATGCAGGACCGCACGCCTGGCGCCAGCCTCGACGAAGTCAGCGCCGAGCAGATCCGCAATGGCGGGCTCTACGCGTACACCGCGATCAACGCCCCGCGTGGCCTGGACGAGAGGATTTATCACGTCTGGCAGTTCAACGGTAAAGAGGTCGACCGCATCCCCCTGGATATTCGCGGCGGGCGCAAGGAAGGTTACCGGGCCTGGACCCACAAGCAGAACTTCCCGGGCAATCCGGCCGGCAAATGGCAGGTTCGGGTACTGACCGAAGATGGCCAGGTCATCGGCGTGCTGCGTTTCGAAGTCACGGACAGCACAGCGATCAAAGAAAAGTAGTACGGTTCGTGCTATTACGTAGAGCTGCGAAATCACAGAACAAGCACGGAGCTTATGATCAGCAGCACGATGGCCGGCAACGCCCGATTAGACACGTCGATCACACCTGCGCGGTTGCGGGTGACGGGCGACTGGACGCTTGCCCATTATGCTGACCTCAAGCTGTTGTGCGAAAAGCTCCACGGCCAGTACGACGCCAACACCCCCATCGACCTCAATGGTCTCGGCGCCCTCGACACCGCCGGCGCCTCGCTGCTGGTAGAACTGCTCGGCTCCGAGCGCCTTGGTCGCTCTGCCGAACATCCTGATTGCACGCTTTCCGCCGCCGATCGCGCGTTGCTGCAAACGGTCTACTGTTCGTTGACCGATTTCTGCGTACCGATCAAGGAGCCGGAAGTCAGTGTTTCCATTCAGTTGCTGACCCGCATCGGCCGCGCGGTGGACACCGTCTGGCAGGACACCCTGCAGCTGCTGGGTTTCGTTGGCCTGATCATCGAAACCATTGTCCGAGGCCTGTTCCGTCCCAAGCGCTGGCGTGTCACGCCGATGATCGCCCATATCGAACAGACCGGTCTCGACGCCGCCCCCATCGTTGCGTTGCTGACTTTTCTGGTGGGCGCCGTGGTGGCGTTTCTCGGGTCGACGGTGCTGGCCACGTTCGGCGCCACTGTCTTTACCGTGGACCTGGTGGGGTTTGCCTTTCTGCGCGAATTCGGTGTGCTGCTGACCGCGATCCTGATGGCCGGGCGCACCGCCAGTGCGTTCACGGCGCAAATCGGTTCGATGAAGGCCAACGAAGAAATCGACGCCATCCGCACGCTGGGCCTCGATCCCGTGGAGTTGCTGGTGGTGCCGCGGGTCCTGGCGTTGCTGATCGCCCTGCCGATGCTGACTTTTCTGGCGATGCTGTCGGGGATTATCGGCGGTGGCGTGGTCTGCGCGGTGGCGCTGGATATCTCGCCAGCGATGTTCCTATCGCTACTGCAAACGGACATCGGTGTTCAGCACTTTCTGGTGGGGATCGTCAAAGCACCGGTGTTCGCTTTCCTGATTGCTGCCATCGGCTGCCTCGAAGGTTTCAAGGTCAGTGGCAGCGCCGAATCCGTCGGCGCTCACACCACGTCGAGTGTGGTGCAGTCGATTTTCGTGGTGATCGTGTTTGATGCGATAGCCGCGATGTTTTTCATGGAGATGGGCTGGTGAGTCGTATCCCCCGAGCGCCCTCCGAGGCGGTGATAGAAGTGCGTGGGTTGTGCAATCGCTTTGGCCGCCAGAGCGTGCACGAGAACCTCGACCTGGATTTGTACAAGGGCGAAATCCTCGCCGTGGTCGGCGGCTCCGGCAGCGGCAAGTCGGTGCTGCTGCGCAGCATTGTCGGGTTGCGCCAGCCCAGCGAAGGCGTGGTGAAAGTCTTCGGGAAAAACCTGCCAACCTTGTCCGAGGACGAGCGCTCGCGGGTGGAGCGGCGATTCGGCGTGCTGTTCCAGAAAGGCGCGCTGTTCTCTTCGCTGACGGTGACAGAGAACGTCGCCCTGCCGCTGATAGAACACGCCGGCTTGAGCCGCAATGACGCCGAGCACCTGGCGGCGGTGAAGATGGCCCTGGCCGGGCTGCCGCTGTCGGCCGCAGAGAAGTACCCCTCTTCGCTGTCCGGCGGCATGATCAAGCGTGCCGCGCTGGCCCGGGCATTGGCGCTGGACCCGGACATCCTTTTTCTCGACGAGCCCACCGCCGGTCTCGACCCGATTGGCGCCGCCGCGTTCGACCAATTGATCCTGACCCTGCGTGATGCCCTGGGCCTGAGTGTCTTTCTGGTGACCCACGACCTCGACACGCTCTACACCATCACCGACCGGGTGGCGGTGCTGGCGCAGAAAAAGGTGCTGGTGGCGGACGCCATCGACAAGGTGTCGGAAACCAACGATGCGTGGATTCACGAATACTTCCATGGCCCTCGCGGCCGCGCGGCATTGACAGCCGCCCAACAGCTCAACGAGGTCTGACATGGAAACCCGAGCCCATCATGTATTGATCGGCCTGTTCACCGTGATTGTGGTGACAGCCGCGCTGCTGTTCGGTCTGTGGCTGGCCAAGTCCAGTGTCGATACCGAGTTCAAGGACTACGAGGTCGTGTTCAACGAGGCGGTCAGCGGTTTGTCCAAGGGCAGTTCGGTGCAGTACAGCGGGATCAAGGTGGGCGACGTGATTTCGCTGCGCCTGGACCCGAAGGACCCGCGGCGAGTGCTGGCGCGCATTCGCCTGGCCGGTGATACCCCGGTCAAGGAAGACACCAATGCCAAACTGGCCCTGACCGGCGTCACCGGGACCTCGATCATCCAGCTCAGCGGCGGCACGCCACAGAGTCCGACGCTCAAGGGCAAGGATGGCAACCTGCCGACCATCGTCGCATCACCCTCGCCCATCGCCCGCCTGCTCAACGACAGCAACGACCTGATGTCCGGTGTGAACACGCTGATGCAAAACGTCAATCTGATGTTCTCCACGGAAAACATCGAGCGCATCAGCAAAACCCTGGAGCACCTGGAGCAAACCACCGGGACCATTGCCGAGCAGCGCGGCGATATCCGCCAGGCCATGCAGCAACTGGCCTCGGTCGGCAAACAGGCCAACAACATGCTTGAGCAGACCACGACGCTGATGCGCAATGCCAACGGGTTGCTCAATGAGCATGGCAAGGATGTGCTCGACAATGCCGAGCAGGCGATGAAATCGCTGCAGGAGAGCAGCGCTACTCTCAACACTCTGATCAGCGCCAATCAGGATTCGCTCAACAGCGGCATGCAAGGCCTCAATGGCCTGGGTCCGGCCGTGCGCGAGATGCGCGAAACCCTGTCTTCGTTGCGCGTTATTACCAAACGTCTGGAGGCCAACCCCAGCGGTTACCTGCTGGGCAGTGACAAGACCAAGGAATTCACGCCATGAAGCTGATTCGGTTCGCCCTCCTCGCTGGCTTCACGCTGATCAGTTCGTGCTCGATCCTGCCCAAGCCCGAGCCCTTCGAGGTCTATCGATTGCCTTCGGTCCAGAATGCATCGGCCAGCCATGGCACGCCGCAACGCTGGTCGTTGCGTCTGACCAAACTCCAGTCCAGCGAAGCCTTGAACAGTCCGAACATTGCAGTGATTCCTCAGGGCGATGTGATCAGCCACTACAAGGGCTCGCGCTGGAGCGATCCGGTGCCGGTGCTGGTGCGCAACCGCCTGCTGGAAGGTTTCCAGCATGACGGGCGGGTGCCGTTGTTGAGCACCGATGACAGTATTTTCCAGACCGATCTTGAATTGGGTGGCAGCCTGCAGGCGTTCCAGACTGAATACCAGGGTACGAATGCCGGCGTGGTGGTGCGTCTGGATGCATTGCTGGTGCGCAGTTACGACCAGCGCATCCTCGCCAGCCGCCGCTTTGAAGTGCGCCAGCCGTTGAGCAGCGTGCAAGTCCCGGCGGTGGTAGCGGGGTTTGGTCAGGCGAACGATCAGCTGACCGCACAGGTGGTGAACTGGACAGTCGAGCAAGGGCAGAGACTCGCGCCGCCGCCAAAACCCTGAGCAAGTACACCGTCCCCTGTGGGAGTGGGCTTGCTCGCGAAGAGGGAGTGTCAGTCGACATCAATGTTGCCTGATGCACCGCATTCGCGAGCAAGTCGGATCGCCGCACCGCCGCTCCCACATTGGTTTGGTGTGTTTCAACTAGCGCTGTAAAAACGCCTGATGCAGCGCTTCCAGCGTTTCAAAGTGATACGCCGGTGCTTCAGCGCTCAGTTCTTCGTGGCTGCCGAACCCGTAACCCACCGCCGCCGCGTCCAGGCCGTTGCTTCGCGCGCCGATCAGGTCGTGCTTGCGGTCGCCGATCATCAAGGTGCTGGCCGGGTCCAGGTGTTCTTCGGCCATCAGGTGAGCGATCAGCTCGACCTTGTTGGTCCGGGTGCCATCCAGTTCGCTGCCGTAAATCACCTTGAAGTGCTTGGCAAAATCGAAATGCCGGGCGATTTCCCGGGCGAACACCCACGGTTTCGAAGTTGCGATGTACAGCTGCCGGCCTTGCCCGCTCAGGGTTTCCAGCAGCGGCGTGACGCCGTCGAACACCCGGTTTTCGTAGAGGCCGGTGACCTTGAATCGCTCGCGGTAGAAATTCACCGCTTCCCACGCCTTGGCTTCGTCGAAGTCGTAGAACTGCATGAACGCTTGCAACAGTGGCGGGCCGATGAAATGTTCGAGTTTGGCCAGGTCCGGTTCATCGATACCCAGTTTGCCCAAGGCGAACTGGATCGAACGGGTGATGCCCTCGCGCGGGTCGGTCAGGGTGCCATCGAGGTCGAATAAAACGCTTTGGTAATGCATGTTGAATCCTGAATAAGAGGGCCGGGTCAAAGCTGGTCGTAGCCTTCGGCCAGATGCAGGTCCTTGAGCTTCACGTAGTTCGCCGCGCTGTAGGTGAAAAAGGCGCGCTCCTTGTCAGTCAGCGGGCGGATCTGCTTCACCGGGCTGCCCACATACAGGAAGCCGCTTTGCAGATGCTTGCCCGGCGGCACCAGGCTGCCGGCACCGATGATCACCTCATCGTCGACCACCGCACCGTCCATGACGATGCTGCCCATGCCGATCAACACCCGGCTGCCCACCGAACAGCCATGCAGCATGACCTTGTGGGCGATGGTCACGTCATCGCCGATCAGCAACGGGAAGCCATCGGGGTTGAACGGCCCGGCGTGGGTGATGTGCAGCACGCAGCCATCCTGCACGCTGGTGCGCGCGCCGATGCGGATGCGGTGCATGTCGCCACGGATCACCGTCAGCGGCCAGACCGAGCTGTCTTCGCCGATTTCAACGTCGCCGATCACTACCGCCGAGCTGTCGACAAAAGCGCCTTTGCCGAGCTGCGGCGTGTGGTCCTGATACTTGCGAAGGTTCACGATAGGGTTTCTCTCTGTTGCTGATAGCTGCGGTGAGTGTCGATTGTAATTAAGATGGCTACATGTTTCTCCAGCCAAGGTATCAACCGTGAGCGTGAACAACCCTCTTTTGCAGTCCTACGACCTGCCACCGTTCTCCGCCATCCGCGCCGAACACGTACAACCGGCCATTGAGCAGATCCTGGCTGACAACCGTGCTGCCATCGTCGAGATCCTCAAGACCCAGGCCAAACAGCCAACATGGGCCGGCCTGGTGCTGGCGATGGACGAACTCAACGACCGTCTGGGCGCTGCCTGGAGCCCTGTCAGCCACCTCAATGCCGTGTGCAACAGTGCCGAGCTGCGTGAAGCCTACGAGTCGTGCCTGCCGGCCTTGAGCGCCTACTCCACCGAGCTGGGCCAGAACCGCGAACTGTTCCAGGCCTTCGAAGCCCTGGCCAGCAGCCCGGAGGCCGGCGGTTTCGAGGTGGCGCAGAAAACTATCCTGGAACACTCCCTGCGTGACTTCCGTCTGTCGGGTATCGACCTGCCGGAAGCCGAACAGAAGCGTTACGCCGAAGTGCAGAGCAAACTCTCCGAACTGGGCAGCCGTTTCTCCAACCAGTTGCTCGATGCCACTCAGGCGTGGACCAAGCACATCACCGATGAAGCCGCCCTCGCCGGCCTGACCGATTCGGCCAAGGCACAAATGACTGCTGCGGCCGAGGCCAAGGGCCTGGACGGCTGGCTGATCACCCTGGAATTCCCGAGCTATTACGCGGTGATGACCTACGCCCAGGACCGCGCACTGCGTGAAGAGGTCTACGCGGCTTACTGCACCCGTGCGTCGGACCAGGGGCCGAATGCCGGCCAGAACGACAACGGCCCGGTCATGGAAGAAATCCTCGACCTGCGTCAGGAGCTGGCCAAGCTGTTGGGTTTCAGCAGTTTCTCCGAGCTGAGCCTGGCGACCAAAATGGCTGAATCCAGTGATCAGGTGCTGAGCTTCCTGCGCGACCTGGCCAAGCGCAGCAAACCGTTCGCCGCCCAGGATCTGGAACAGCTCAAGGCCTACGCTGCCGAGCAAGGTTGCCCGGACCTGCAAAGCTGGGACAGCGGTTTCTACGGCGAAAAACTCCGTGAGCAGCGTTACAGCGTGGCCCAGGAAGCCCTGCGCGCCTACTTCCCGATCGACAAGGTGCTCAGCGGCCTGTTCGCCATCGTGCAGCGCCTGTACGGCATCGAGATTGCCGAGCTCAAAGGCTTCGACACCTGGCACCCGGATGTCCGCCTGTTTGAAATCAAGGAAAACGGCCAGCACGTCGGCCGTTTCTTCTTCGACCTCTACGCTCGTGCCAACAAGCGTGGCGGGGCCTGGATGGACGGCGCCCGCGACCGTCGCCGCACGGCTGGCGGTGTGCTGCAAAGCCCGGTGGCGAACCTGGTGTGCAATTTCACCCCGGCCGACAGCGGTAAACCGGCGCTGCTGACCCACGATGAAGTCACTACCTTGTTCCATGAATTCGGTCACGGCCTGCATCATCTGCTGACCCGCGTCGAGCATGCTGGCGTGTCCGGCATTAACGGCGTGGCCTGGGATGCCGTCGAGCTGCCAAGTCAGTTCATGGAAAACTGGTGCTGGGAGCCGGAAGGCCTGGCGCTGATTTCCGGTCATTACGAAACCGGCGAACCGCTGCCTCAGGACCTGCTCGGGAAAATGCTCGCGGCAAAAAACTTCCAGTCCGGCCTGATGATGGTCCGCCAACTGGAGTTCTCGCTGTTCGACTTCGAACTGCACGCCACTCACGGCGATGGTCGCGGCGTGCTGCAAGTACTCGAAGGTGTGCGCGACGAGGTTTCGGTGATGCGTCCGCCGGCCTACAACCGCTTCCCCAACAGCTTTGCACACATCTTCGCCGGCGGTTATGCCGCGGGTTACTACAGCTACAAATGGGCAGAAGTGCTGTCCGCCGATGCCTTCTCGAAATTTGAAGAAGAAGGCGTGCTCAACGCCAACACCGGTCGCGCCTTCCGTGAAGCGATCCTGGCACGCGGTGGTTCCCAGGAGCCGATGGTGCTGTTCGTCGACTTCCGTGGCCGTGAGCCATCGATTGACGCACTCTTGCGCCACAGCGGCCTGAGTGAGGACGCAGCAGCATGAGTGAGGGACCTGTGATTACGAAAAAGCGCTTTATCGCCGGGGCGGTCTGCCCGGCATGCAGCGAGCCGGACAAATTGATGATGTGGAATGAAGACCAGGTCCCGCACCGTGAGTGCGTGGCCTGCGGTTACTCTGACACACTCAATGAGCAAGGGCTGTCGGTACCCAAGGAGTTAGGTACGCGGGTTAACACCAGCGCACTCAAACCAGCCGACACCAAGGTTCAGGCGGTTCAGTTCTTCCCGAATCCGAAGCTGAAGAAAAAGCCCGACGAACAGCTCTGAGTGAAAAAAGCCCCCGTTGCGCGATGCAACGGGGGCTTTTTTTATTCGATATGAGCGGACTTGAACCAGCTCTTCATTGAGCACGCGGCGAACGGGCTGGTGCTGCAATCGCCATTGGCCAGTGCCGTGCGAAGTTTGTCGACATCGGCCTGCATCATGTAGCGAATTCCATCCTTGAAATGGGTACTGTCGCCAAAGCCGCCCTGGGTCATTTCGTTCAGGGCCTCCTCCTTGGTCCAGCCTTGGATGACAACCCGGTACATAGCCGCCATCAGGCCAGTACGGTCGGAGCCGTGTTTGCAATGCATCAGCACCGGGCCTTTGGCTTCGGCAGACTTGATGGCGCGCAAGGCCTTGAGCACATCGGCGTCATCTACATGGTTGGTGCGATAAGGTAGCTGTACCTGCGTGATGCCTGGCGTGGACAACCAACTGGAGTCCGCTTCAGGCAGGAAGTTGATCACCGTGCCGACCTTGAGCTTCTCCAGAAGCGGCACCGCACCCTTGTCCGGCAAGGCGCTGCGGTAAAGCGTCGGCGACATCTGGAAGAGGTTGTATTGCTTCTCGACCGATTGAGCCCACTCAGCTGGACGAGTCGACATATTGTCGTCGGCAAGTGCCGGTGTCAGGTTAACGAGTGCAACCAGCGACAGGCATATCGCAGATAAAAATCGTGGTAAAGGCATGCTTGAGTGACCGTTCAGAAAGGGACGGAAAGATAGTGGCAAGGATCAGGCATGCACGGTCAAAGGCCTGTGAGTGGACCGTCAAAGAATCGTGAAGCCGCGGCCTGGATTACATTTCAGTGTGATAAACGCATTGAGCGGCTCGTTCAGTGCAGCGCCATAGTCAAACACTTCAACATCTACTCGAAGCTCGGGTAGTTCAGCGGGAAGACGACAAGGATACTCCATGCCCGGAGGAACAATTATTTGTTGTTGATGAACGGTGGGCGTAAGATCCAGGCTTTAAATTGTTGCCTTGTCCTTTATATGGAATGTCACGGAGAGAGCTCCCGAAAAGATATTGGCGCGTGGATCAATTGTTGTGTCTGGATACTTTCCTGATCTAATTGGCTTGATAGTTATTTGTATATCTTCCAACGAATTACCGAATATATGCACTAGCCCGCATGCATTCGGCAATTACACTATCCAGTAATCAGAAAGTCAGAGCTCATGGATTGACGATACTGGCATAGGCCTTGGCCAGCGCCTGTAGCTTGGCTTTGTCGGCAGCGCCGATGGTCCCGTCTTCGTCGACATCCTTGCCAACGGTCTTGATACTGAACGAGTTACCACCGTCTGTGGAAACAGCAGTGTAAAACTCCGAGTCTACCAGACTTTCAATTTGAGCTTCATTTTCAGCGTCCCAACTGAGTTCCTTTCGAGCCAGTTGCAGTGAAACCAGTGTGTTTGGCTCCGAATGACTCGGTTGCATAAGTTGCAGGAAGATGCCGCGCTGATTAAAAAACGACATTCATAAATCCTTTTGTTTGGGGGACTTGGTGGGTTAAATATACTGGCAGGTATTAAATCCAACCACTGACTATATGTTTCCTTAGTTTTCCTTTCATTTGTTGAACAAGTAAACTCATGAGGCCCTGTCATCAGATGAAGGGCTGAGCGGTACTGGTCGATACGCAGTGAGTCATGTACTGTATGGATATACAGATACAGGAATCCGTCGATGGTTAGCTCTCTGCCCCCACGTGGTCGCGGCACCGCAACCAACCCGCACAACCGCTTTGCCCCCAGCCATTCGGTGGCCGAAGACGACGGCTGGTACCAGGAAGTACCGCTCACCCAAGGCACCGAGGTGCGCATCGAAACGGCGAAAACCATCATCACCCGCAATACCTCGCCGGACTTGCCATTCGATCGTTCGATCAATCCCTATCGCGGCTGCGAGCATGGTTGTATCTACTGCTACGCAAGGCCAAGTCATGCCTATTGGGACATGTCGCCAGGGCTGGATTTCGAAACCAGGCTGATCGCCAAGACCAACGCCGCGCAGATGCTGGAAGAACAACTGTCCCGGCGTGGCTATCAATGTGCGCCGATCAACCTCGGCTCCAACACCGACCCGTATCAGCCGATCGAGCGTGAATACAAGATCACCCGGCAGACCCTCGAGGTACTCCTGCGTTACCGACATCCGGTGACCATCGTCACCAAGGGATCGCTGATTCTTCGCGACCTGGACCTGCTGACCGAGCTTGCCAGCCAAAGACTGGTGGCGGTAATGATCAGCCTGACCACCCTGGACGACGAACTCAAACGCATCCTCGAACCGCGGGCCGCAGCACCCAAGGCCCGGTTGCGGGCGATCAGGGTCATGCGCGATGCAGGCATCCCGGTGGGCGTGCTGTGTTCACCGGTGATTCCGATGATCAACGACAGCGAACTCGAAAGCCTGCTTGCCGAGGCCTACGACGCCGGGGCACAGAGCGCCGCTTACATGATGCTGCGCCTGCCGCTTGAAGTGGCGCCCCTGTTCGAGGAATGGCTGGTGGCCCACTACCCTCAACGGGCGGCGCATGTCCTGAGCCTGATCCGTCAGAGCCGTGGTGGCGAGCTTTATGACAGCCGCTTTGGTGCGAGGATGCGCGGTGAAGGGCCGTTTGCGGACTTGCTGGCGCAGCGCTTTGCCAAAGCGATCAAGCGGCTGGGACTCAATCACCGTGAGGGGTTCAATCTGGATTGCGAAGCCTTTTGTCCGCCGGGTCGCCAAATGTCGTTGATTTGAGGACAATTGGCCTATGGTTGAGTACTGAAGAGCGTGCTCACGGATTACGCTGGTCACGTTTTTTGTGACCTGGAACACACGTTCTAGAGCGGTTCATTCAGTTTGAATTAAGATTTGGCCGCTACCTTGTTCACCGAGTGACTGATGGGTCGAAATGTTCGACCTGGATGTTTTTTAACCAGCCACTGGCTTCACACGGAACAACACGGGATGTCTCCCTGACTCCGCCAATGAGGATGAATCATGAGTGACAAGGATAAACAGCCGTTGGCTGCGTCGGCTTCAGCCCTACCCGAGGCCGAAACCGCCGATGCAGCGTTGCAGCATATCGTTGACGGCTTTTTGCATTTTCATCATGAGATCTTTCCCCAACAGGAAGAACTCTTCAAGAAACTCGCCACGGCCCAGCGGCCACGAGCGATGTTCATTGCCTGCGCCGATTCGCGCATCGTCCCCGAGTTGATCACCCAGAGCTCCCCAGGCGACCTGTTCGTGACCCGCAATGTCGGTAACGTCGTACCGCCTTACGGGCAAATGAACGGTGGCGTTTCCACGGCCATCGAGTACGCCGTACTGGCCCTGGGGGTGCATCACATCATCATTTGCGGGCATTCCGACTGCGGCGCCATGCGTGCGGTGCTCAACCCGGACAGCCTGGAAAAAATGCCCACGGTCAAAGCCTGGCTGCGACATGCCGAAGTGGCCAAAACCATGGTGCAGGAGAACTGCAACTGCTCTAACGAAAGCGAAAGCATGCACGTCCTCACCGAAGAGAATGTGATCGCCCAATTGCAGCATTTGCGCACCCACCCGTCGGTGGCCTCGCGTATGGCCAACGGTCAGCTGTTTATCCACGGCTGGGTCTACAACATCGAAACCAGCGAAATCAAAGCGTACGACGCCGATCAAGGTTGTTTCCTGCCGCTCAATGGCAGCCTGCCAATTCCCGTGGCGACGCCCAAAGCGCGCTTCTAAATCCTCCTAAATCGTTGTGTGGTTCAGCCGAGGCTGCCGTTCAGGCAGCCTGGCTTTGCCATGCCTGAAGAAAACTTCGGGAGACACACCATGCGTGCTGCTCGACTCAAAGCTGTTCTGCCACGGGAGCTGTTGGCTTCGGTGGTTGTGTTCCTGGTTGCCCTGCCCCTATGCATGGGTATCGCAATTGCCTCGGGGCTGCCGCCGGCCAAGGGGCTGATCACCGGCATCATCGGTGGTCTGGTCGTTGGCTGGCTGGCCGGCTCGCCGCTACAGGTAAGCGGCCCGGCGGCGGGCCTGGCCGTTCTGGTATTTGAACTGGTCCGCCAGCACGGCATCGCCATGCTCGGCCCCATTTTTTTGCTGGCGGGCTTGCTGCAACTGGTGGCCGGTCGCTTGAAACTGGGATGCTGGTTTCGGGTGACGGCGCCTGCGGTGGTGTACGGCATGCTGGCCGGGATTGGCGTGTTGATCGTCCTGTCTCAGGTGCATGTGATGCTGGATGCCGTGCCCAAACCCTCGGGCCTGGATAACCTGGCAGCCTTCCCGGCGGCGCTGGCTCAGGCGTTGCCCACGTTTGGCTGGCAAGCCGGTTTGCTCGGTTTGTCGACGATTGCCGTCATGTGGCTGTGGGAAAAATGCCGTCCGCAATCCCTGCGCTTCATTCCAGGCGCGCTACTCGGTGTCGGTCTGGCCACGCTTGCCAGCCTGGTGTTGGCATTGCAGGTCAAACGGGTTGAGGTGCCGGCCAACCTGGCGGAGGCCATCGACTGGCTGAAGCCGGCGGATCTGCTCAACCTGGCTGATCCGACCTTGCTGATCGCCGCGTTTGCCGTGGCCTTCATCGCCAGCGCCGAAACCTTGCTCTCGGCCGCGGCGGTTGATCGCATGCACAGCGGCCAGCGTTCGGATTTCGACCGGGAATTGTCGGCACAAGGTGTCGGCAACATGTTGTGTGGCCTGCTCGGTGCGTTGCCAATGACCGGCGTTATCGTGCGCAGCTCGGCGAATGTTCAGGCCGGAGCATCCACGCGGTTTTCGACCATTTTCCACGGCCTGTGGCTGCTGGCGTTCGTGTTGTTGTTGTCCAGCGTGCTGCAAAGCATTCCGGTGGCGAGCCTGGCGGGCGTGCTGGTGTACACCGGCTTCAAACTGGTGGATCTCAAGGTTTTTCGTGGTTTGGCCCGGTATGGTCGGGCGCCGATGTTCACTTACGCGGCAACTGCGCTCGCCATCGTTTTCACGGACCTGCTGACTGGTGTGTTGATTGGTTTCGGCCTGACGCTGGTGAAGCTGGCGCTGAAAGCCTCTCGCTTGAAAATCAGCCTGATCGATCTGCCCCGGGAGGGGGAAATGGAATTGCGCCTGGTGGGCGCGGCGACCTTCCTCAAAGTACCGGCGCTGACCCAGGTGCTGGGCAGCATTGCGCCGGGCACTACGGTGCATGTGCCGCTCAACAATTTGAGCTACATCGATCACTCGTGCCTGGAGCTGCTGGAGGATTGGGGTCGGGCGAATGCGGCCAAGGGCTCGAAGCTGTTGATTGAATCGCGGGGATTGAAGCGAAGACTGGAGGGGCGGGTACGGACGAATACCGGCATAGGCGCGGCCGGGTAGATAACAGTGTGGGAGCGGCGGTGCGGCGATCCGACTTGCTCGCGAAGGCGGTGGATCAGCCAATTTATTTGCTGAATGGTTAAC
>NZ_JBGLYV010000094.1:0-23997 GCF_047304225.1 Pseudomonas sp. Pseusp3
CGAGACCTTTTGGTTCCTTTTGGGGCGTTTGCCAAAAGGGACTCGCCGTAAGGGCGAAACCGCCAGCCGCCGTTACCGCAGCAATGGATATGCCCCCCCAAAAACCCGCACGAAGCCAATATCCCAAGATGAAACCAGCCTCCCGCCCCTTGCTCCACCGCCACTGCCGACTAACATCAAACAAAAGGAAAATATCTCCACCCCGCCCCTCAAGTTGAAGGACTCGACAACCGACACAGTGCTAATAGGCAAACTCGTCAAGACAACTGCAAATCGGCCAAGCTGCGGGCAAAATCCCCCAAGGATGATTGTCCCTTTGACTGCCATCACGGGATTGCCAATACTCATGGCAACTTGATGCTACCCGCACGGAACAAGGAATAACCCTTTGAAGCTGGAACTCAAGAACAGCTTGTCGGTGAAGTTGCTTCGGGTCGTACTCCTGTCGGCATTGATCGTAGGCGTGATCTTGAGCTGCGCGCAGATCGTGTTCGATGCCTATAAAACACGTCAGGCTGTTGCCAGCGATGCCGAGCGCATCCTCGACATGTTTCGCGACCCCTCGACCCAGGCTGTCTATAGCCTCGACCGGGAAATGGGTATGCAGGTGATCGAAGGCCTGTTTCAGGACGCCGCCGTGCGCCAGGCTTCCATCGGCCATCCCAACGAAGCCATGCTTGCGCAAAAAACCCGTGAGTTGCAGCAATCCCACAGTCGCTGGCTGACCGACCTGATTCTTGGCAAGGAACGCACCTTCACCACCCAACTGGTCGGTCGCGGGCCTTACAGCGAGTACTACGGCGACCTGAGCATCACCCTCGATACCGCCACCTATGGTCAGGGTTTCATTATCAGCTCGGTGATCATCTTCATCTCCGGCGTACTGCGTGCGCTCGCCATGGGGCTGGTGTTGTATCTGGTCTATCACTGGCTGCTGACCAAGCCGCTGTCACGGATCATCGAGCACCTCACGGAAATCAATCCGGACCGTCCCAGCGAACACAAGATTCCGCTGCTCAAGGGTCACGAGAAAAACGAACTGGGCATCTGGATCAACACCGCCAACCAGTTGCTCGAATCCATCGAACGCAATACCCACCTGCGCCACGAAGCGGAAAACAGCCTGTTGCGCATGTCCCAATACGATTTCCTGACGGGGCTGCCGAACCGGCAGCAATTGCAGCAGCAGCTGGACAAGATCCTCATAGACGCCGGCAGGCTACAGCGCCGGGTGGCGGTGTTGTGTGTCGGCCTCGATGACTTCAAGGGCATCAACGAGCAGTTCAGCTACCAGACCGGCGACCAGTTGCTGCTGGCCCTGGCCGATCGCCTGCGCGGTCATAGCGGTCGCCTGGGAGCCCTTGCCCGCCTCGGTGGCGACCAGTTCGCCCTGGTCCAGGCCGATATCGAGCAACCCTATGAAGCCGCCGAACTGGCGCAAAGCATTCTCGATGATCTGGAGGCGGCGTTCGCCCTCGATCATCAGGAGATTCGCCTGCGTGCCACCATCGGCATCACCCTGTTCCCCGAGGACGGCAACAGCACCGAGAAGTTGCTGCAAAAGGCCGAGCAGACCATGACGCTGGCCAAGACCCGCTCGCGCAACCGCTATCAGTTCTATATCGCCAGCGTCGACACCGAAATGCGCCGCCGCCGCGAACTGGAAAAAGACCTGCGCGATGCCCTGATCCGCAATCAGTTCTACCTCGTCTACCAGCCGCAGATCAGCTACCGCGACAACCGCGTGGTGGGCGTCGAAGCCCTGATTCGCTGGCAACATCCCGAGCACGGCCTGGTGCCGCCAGACCTGTTCATCCCGCTGGCCGAACAGAACGGCACCATCATTGCCATCGGCGAATGGGTGCTGGACCAGGCCTGCAAACAACTACGCGAGTGGCATGACCAGGGCTTCAGCGACCTGCGCATGGCGGTAAACCTGTCCACGGTTCAATTGCACCACGCCGAACTGCCCCGGGTGGTCAACAACCTGCTGCAGATGTACCGCCTGCCGCCGCGCAGCCTGGAGCTGGAAGTCACCGAAACCGGCCTGATGGAAGACATCAGCACGGCGGCCCAGCACCTGCTCAGCCTGCGTCGATCCGGCGCGCTGATCGCCATCGATGACTTCGGAACCGGCTATTCATCCTTGAGCTACCTGAAAAGCCTGCCGCTGGACAAGATCAAGATCGACAAGAGCTTCGTTCAGGACCTGCTCGATGACGACGACGATGCGACCATCGTTCGCGCCATCATCCAGCTGGGCAAGAGCCTGGGCATGCAGGTGATCGCCGAAGGCGTGGAAACCGCCGAGCAAGAGGCCTACATCATTTCCGAAGGCTGCCACGAAGGTCAGGGCTATCACTACAGCAAGCCGTTGCCGGCACGGGAACTGGGTCTGTACCTGAAGCAGGCCCAACGCAGTAACGCCGCTATTTTGTAAAAAAACCCCGCCCCGTCTGTAGGAGCGAGCTTGCTCGCGATGGTCGTGAACGATAACGCGCTCATTCTGGATGAGCGCGTTGTTCTCAGGTTCATCGCGAGCGAGCTCGCTCCTACAGAGTTGCGATCCTCACTCTGTGAATAAGAAATATTTCCAGGTACAACCCTTTACACATAATGCGAAAGATTTGCATTATGTCGCAGTTTTGCGTGCGCATAGCACGACTCCACCCTCTATCGAAGCAGGATGTTCGCCATGATTCGTATGCCTCTGGCTACCGCCAGTCTGTTGGCCATCGCTATTTCCCTCGCCGGTTGCGGCGAAGGCAAAGACAAAGACAAAGCTGCCGCGCCTGCGCCAGCTGCCAGCACTGCGGCTGCCCCGGCTGCTCCAGCCGCTGCGCCTGCCGCTGCCGGTAAAGTCGACGAAGCCGCCGGCAAAGCCGTTGTCGCTCACTACGCCGACATGGTTTTCGCCGTCTACAGCGATGCCGAATCCACCGCGAAGACCCTGCAAACCGCCATCGACGCCTTCCTCGCCAAGCCGAACGCCGACACTCTGAAAGCCGCCAAGGCTGCCTGGGTTGCCGCTCGCGTGCCTTACCTGCAGAGCGAAGTGTTCCGCTTCGGCAACACCATCATTGATGACTGGGAAGGTCAGTTGAACTCCTGGCCGCTGGACGAAGGCCTGATCGACTACGTCGACAAATCCTACGAACACGCCCTTGGCAACCCGGGTGCTACCGCCAACATCATCGCCAACACTGAAGTGCAGATCGGCGAAGACAAGGTCGATGTCAAAGACATCACCCCGGAAAAACTCGCCAGCCTGAACGAGCTGGGCGGTTCCGAGGCCAACGTCGCCACCGGCTACCACGCCATCGAATTCCTGCTCTGGGGCCAGGACCTGAACGGCACCGGCCCAGGCGCCGGCAACCGTCCGGCCTCGGACTACCTGGAAGGCAAAGGCGCTACCGGCGGCCACAACGACCGTCGTCGTGCCTACCTGAAGTCCGTGACCCAGCTGCTGGTCAGCGACCTGGAAGAAATGGTCGGCAACTGGAAGCCGAACGTGGCCGACAACTACCGCGCCACCCTGGAAGCGGAACCGGCTGAGTCCGGCCTGCGCAAAATGCTGTTCGGCATGGGCAGCCTGTCCCTGGGTGAACTGGCGGGCGAGCGCATGAAGGTTTCCCTGGAAGCCAACTCCCCGGAAGACGAACAGGATTGCTTCAGCGACAACACTCACAACTCGCACTTCTACGATGCCAAGGGCATTCGTAACGTGTATCTGGGTGAATACACCCGTGTCGACGGCACCAAAATGACTGGCGCCAGCCTGTCGTCCCTGGTGGCCAAGGCCGACCCGGCTGCCGACACCGCGCTGAAAGCCGACCTGGCCGCCACCGAAGCCAAGATCCAGCTGATGGTTGATCACGCCAACAAGGGTGAGCACTACGACCAGTTGATCGCTGCCGGCAACACCGCGGGCAACCAGATCGTCCGTGACGCCATCGCGTCGCTGGTCAAGCAGACCGGTTCGATCGAAGCCGCCGCTGGCAAACTGGGCATCAACGACCTGAACCCGGACAACGCTGATCACGAATTCTGATCAACGCTGGCTGAATGAAAAAGGCGACCTGCGGGTCGCCTTTTTTGTTGGCCGGAGCACTGACCACTGTAGGAGCGAGCTTGCTCGCGATGGACGTGAACGGTGACGCGTGCTGCCTGGAAAAATGCGTTGCCTTCGAATTCATCGCGAGCAAGCTCGCTCCTACAGGGGATCGTGGTTTGCAGATAGACTCTTGCCTCACATCAAGCAAACGATAATTCCTCTTATTCAAATTCCCATCCCCTGTTAGACTTTGCGCCCTTGTTTTGCTCGTCTTTCAGGATGTCTGATGCCCCCGCTGCCTCTTCGCTTGTCCGCACTGTTTCTGGCATTGGGCCTGAGTGCCTGCGATGACGCGCCGAAATTCACCCAGGCTGAACCCGGTGAAGCCCGCTCCGGCGGCAGTGCGACTGTGCGCAAGACCGATCAGAACGCGTTTTCGATGCCCTCGGCGAATCTGCCGCCGTCACGGCGTGTGGATTTCAGCGTCGGCAACAGTTTCTTCCGCAGCCCCTGGGTGATCGCCCCGTCGACGACGACCGCTCGCGATGGCCTTGGCCCACTGTTCAACACCAATGCCTGCCAGGGCTGCCACATCAAGGACGGCCGCGGCCATCCGCCGACTCCGGACGATGCGAACGCTGTGTCGATGCTGGTACGCCTGTCGATTCCCGACGCCCCGGAGTATGCCAGGGTCATCGAACAGCTCGGCGTGGTGCCGGAGCCCGTCTACGGCGGTCAGTTCCAGGACATGGCCGTACCCGGTGTGGCCCCCGAAGGCAAGGTGCGGGTCGACTACACCGCCGTGCCGGTTCGCTTCAAGGACGGCACCGAAGTCGAGCTGCGCAAGCCAAGCCTGAACATCACCCGGCTGGGCTACGGCCCGATGCACCCCGACACCCGTTTCTCGGCGCGTGTAGCGCCGCCGATGATTGGCCTGGGCCTGCTCGAAGCGATCCCCGATGAGGCGATCCTGGCCAACGCAGAAGCACAGGCAAAGGCGAACAACAGCATCAGCGGACGGCCGAACCAGGTGTGGGACGATGCCCGGCAAAAGACAGTTTTGGGAAGATTTGGCTGGAAAGCCGGACAACCGAACCTCAATCAACAAAATGTTCACGCTTTTTCGGGTGACATGGGCCTCACGACCAGCCTGAGACCCTTTGATGACTGCACGGATGCGCAAATTGCCTGCAAACAGGCACCCAGTGGCAACGGCCCGAATGGCGAGCCGGAAGTCAGCGATAACATCCTGAGCCTGGTGCTGTTCTACAGCCGTAACCTCGCCGTCCCGGCTCGTCGTGACGTCAACGCCCCTGAAGTGCTGGCCGGCAAGACCCTGTTTTATCAGGCCGGTTGCCAGTCCTGCCACACACCGAAATACACCACCGCCGCCAACGCCGCCGAACCTGAACTGGCCAATCAAGTGATTCGCCCGTACAGCGATCTGCTGCTGCATGACATGGGCGACGGCCTGGCCGATAACCGTAGCGAATTCCAGGCCAGCGGCCGCGAATGGCGGACCCCGCCGTTGTGGGGCATCGGCCTGACACAGGCGGTCAGCGGCCACACCCAGTTCCTGCACGACGGCCGTGCCCGCAACTTGCTCGAAGCCGTGCTCTGGCATGGCGGCGAAGCGACAGCGGCGCAGCAACAGGTTTTGTCTTTCAATGCCGAGCAGCGCACCGCGTTGCTGGCGTTCCTGAATTCCCTTTAACACGCATTCCACTCGCGGGAGCCCGACATGTTCCGTCCCAAACTGTTGTTCACCAGCCTTGCCGCACTCGCCCTGGGTGCCTGTTCGCCCCAGGACCCGCAAGCGGTCACGTCGGCGGCCATCGCCAAGTCGGTGATCCTGCCGACCTACACCCGTTGGGTTGAAGCCGACCGTCAATTGGCGGTCAGCGCCCTCGCCTATTGCGAAGGCAAGGAAACCCTGGAAACCGCCCGTGCCGACTTCCTGCACGCGCAAAAAGCCTGGGCCGAACTGCAACCATTGCTGATCGGGCCGTTGGCCGAAGGCAACCGTTCGTGGCAAGTGCAGTTCTGGCCGGACAAGAAAAACCTGGTCGGCCGTCAGGTCGAGCAACTGGTCACCACCCAGCCGCAGATCGATGCTGCCGCACTGGCCAAGTCCAGCGTTGTGGTACAGGGCCTCTCGGCCTACGAATACATTCTGTTCGACAGCAAGCCTGACATAGCCAACGCTGAACAGAAGGCCAGGTATTGCCCGCTATTGGTTGCGATTGGCGAACGCCAGAAGCAATTGGCCGAAGAGATTCTGCAAACCTGGAACAACACCGACGGCATGCTCGCGCAAATGAGCAAGTTCCCGAACCAGCGCTACGCGGACTCCCACGAAGCGATCGCCGATCTGCTGCGTGTGCAAGTCACGGCCATCGACACCCTGAAGAAGAAACTCGGCACGCCGATGGGTCGCCAGAGCAAGGGCGTACCACAACCGTTCCAGGCCGATGCATGGCGTAGCCAGGCTTCCCTGACCAGCCTCGAAGCCAGCCTCGCGGCCGCCAAAACCGTCTGGGAAGGTGTGGATAACAAAGGCCTGCGCAGCCTGTTGCCGAGCGAGCATAAACCGTTGGCCGACAAGATCGATGCGGCCTATGCCGCCTCGCTGAAGCTGTTCGCCGGCAACCAGCGTTCGCTGACCGAAATGCTCAATGACGACGCCGGTCGCCAGCAGCTCAACGAGCTGTATGACAGCCTCAACGTCGTCCATCGCCTGCACGAAGCTGATCTGGCCAAGGCGCTGGGCATCCAACTGGGCTTCAACGCCAACGACGGTGACTGATGAGGGCGAGCTCCATGCTGCGACGCCAGGTTCTGACATTAGGTAGTTTGTTGCTGGGTGCGGTGACGCTGGGCGGCTGGAAGCTGTTCAAGCAAAAGGACAAGAGTCCGTTGTTGCTTTCGGCACGGGACGATACCGATGGCCAGCATTACGCCGTGGGTTATCGACTGGACGGCACCCAGGTGTTCGCCACCCGGGTCGGCCAGCGTTGCCACGACATCATCAACCACCCGACACAGCCGATTGCGCTGTTTGTCGCCCGCCGTCCGGGTACCGAGAGCTACCTGATCGACCTGCGCGACGGCGCGCTCCTGCAAACCGTGGTGTCACAGCCCAACCGGCACTTCTACGGACACGCGGTGATTCACCACAGCGGCGACTGGCTGTACGCCACCGAAAACGACACCAGCGATCCGGGGCGCGGCCTGCTCGGTGTGTATAAATTCGACGGCGGACGGCTGGTGCACAGCGGTGAAATTTCCACCCACGGCCTCGGGCCGCACCAGGTGTCGTGGATGCCCGACGGCGAAACCCTGGTGGTGGCCAACGGCGGGATTCGCACTGAAGCCGAAAGCCGGGTGGAGATGAACCTCAACGCCATGGAACCAAGCCTGGTCCTGATGCAACGTGACGGCACCCTGTTGAGCAAGGAAACCCTCGCCCAGCAGATGAACAGCGTGCGCCATCTCGCCATCGCCAGTGACGGCACCATCGTCGCCAGCCAGCAGTTCATGGGTGCGGCCCACGAGTCGTCGGAGCTGTTGGCGATCAAGCGTCCCGGTCAGCCTTTCGTAGCATTCCCGGTACCCGAGCACCAGTTGCAGGCCATGGGGCACTACACCGCCAGTGTCGCGATACATAGCGACTTGCGCCTGGTGGCGTTGACTGCACCGCGGGGCAACCGCTTTTTCATCTGGGACCTGGACAGCGGTGAAGTACGCCTGGATGCACCACTGCCCGATTGCGCCGGGGTCGGTGCCGTGGCCGATGGATTTGTCGTGACCTCGGGTCAGGGGCGCTGCCGCTACTACGACTGCCGCCAGACAACTCTTATTGCAAAGCCGCTGGAGCTGCCGGCAGGGCTCTGGGACAACCATCTGCATCTGATAGCCTGAATCATTGAAAAAATCGCCGCCTTGGGCTGCGCTTGTATCCGGGTGACGGACACACGGCAGGCGCGGCCCAAGGCGGCGAATCTTTTCAGGCTTTCGCCTCTCTAATACCTCACAAACTGTAAAAACGGCAGTTGGATTACCCTCTACACTCCCGGTAATGTGCCCCGCTGTCTCACCTGATTTCCTCCAAGGAACTGGAATATGCTGCGTCGCCGCATGCTGATCATGTTGGGTGTTGTTCTACTGATTGTGCTGGTCCTGGCCGCGTACAAAGCCTTCTCGATCTACACGATGGTTCAAGGCTTCTCTGCGCCCAGACCGGCCATCAGCGTTGCCGTGGCCACCGCCACCGAGCGTCCATGGCAAGCCCGCCTGCCTACTGTTGGCACGCTCAAGGCGTTACAAGGCGTGGACCTGAGCCTGGAGACCGATGGCACCGTCATCGATTTGCAGTTCGAGTCAGGGCAAAAGGTCAAGGCCGGTCAACCACTCCTGCGTCTCGACAGCGCCGTTGAAAGTGCCCTGCTGGAAACTGCTCTGGCCGACCTCGGGCTGGCACAGCTCGATTACGGTCGCGGTAGCCAACTGGTCGGCAGCCAGGCCATTTCCAAAGGCGAGTTCGACCGCCTCTCGGCGGTCCTGAAAAAGAGCAGGGCCACGGTCAATCAGCTCAGGGCCGCGCTCGAGAAAAAACGCATCGTCGCGCCGTTCAGCGGCACCATCGGCATTCGTCAGGTGGACGTCGGCGACTATGTGGCCACCGGCACCATGATCGCCACCCTGCAAGACCTCAGTAGCCTGTATGTCGACTTTTTCGTGCCCGAGCAGTCGGTGCCGAAGATTGCTCTCGGCCAGCCAGTGCGGGTCATTGTCGCGGCGTATCCGACCCTGGAGTACCCCGGCACCATCAGTGCAATCAACCCCAAAGTCGAGAACAGCACCCGTAACGTGCAGGTCCGCGCCACCCTGGCCAACCCCGATGGCAAGTTGATGCCAGGCATGTTCGCCAGCCTCCAGGTGCTCCTGCCCGACCCGCAACCGCGCATCGTGGTACCGGAAAGCGCGATTACCTACACGCTCTACGGCAACTCGGTGTACGTGGCCGTACCAAAGAAGGCCGAAGATGGCAGCCTGCAAAAGGATGACAAGGGCCAGCCGGTGCTGATCGCCGAGCGGCGTTTTGTCGAAACCGGCGAACGCCGCGACGGGCAAGTGATGATCACCAAAGGCGTGCAGAGCGGCGACAAAGTGGTGACCGCCGGCCAGCTCAAACTGGACAACGGCGCACGCATTGCCATCAGCGACGACAAGACCCTGGCTGAGCAGAGCAGCCCGCCACGCGCGGACTGATCAAGGAATCCCCATGGCATTTACCGATCCGTTCATCCGCCGCCCGGTTCTCGCAACCGTAGTCAGCCTGCTGATTGTGCTGCTGGGCTTCCAGGCCTGGGGCAAGCTGCCGCTGCGCCAGTACCCGCAAATGGAAAACGCCCTGATCACGGTGACCACCGCCTACCCCGGGGCCAACGCCGAAACCATCCAGGGCTATATCACTCAACCGATGCAGCAAAGCCTGGCGAGCGCCGAGGGCATCGACTACATGACCTCGGTGAGTCGCCAGAACTTTTCGGTGATCTCGATCTACGCACGCGTCGGCTCCAACAGCGACCGTCTGTTTACCGAACTGCTGGCCAAGGCCAACGAGGTCAAGAGCCAGCTGCCCCAGGACGCTGAAGACCCGGTGCTGAGCAAGCAATCTGCCGATGCGTCAGTGCTGATGTATATGAGCTTCTTCAGCAAGGAATTGAACAACCCGCAGATTACCGATTACCTGTCACGGGTGATCCAGCCGAAACTGGCGACCTTGCCCGGCATGGCCGAAGCCGAGATCCTCGGCAACCAGGTATTTGCCATGCGCCTGTGGCTGGACCCGGCGAAGCTCGCGGGTTTCGGCCTCAGTGCCAGCGATGTGACCAACGCGGTGCGCCAGTACAACTTCCTTTCGGCTGCCGGCGAGGTGAAAGGCGAATACGTGGTCACCAGCATCAACGCCAATACTGAACTCAAGTCCGCCGAAGCCTTCGGGGCAATTCCGCTCAAGGTCGAAGGCGACAGCCGTGTGCTGCTACGGGATGTGGCGCGCGTGGAAATGGGCGCGGAAAACTACGACACCATCAGCTCGTTCGGTGGCACTCCTTCGGTGTATATCGGCATCAAGGCGACGCCTGGCGCCAACCCGCTGGAAGTGATCAAGGAAGTGCGCAAGATCATGCCGGACCTCGAGGCCCAGCTACCGCCGAACCTCAAGGGGGAAATCGCCTACGACGCCACCCTGTTCATCCAGGCCTCGATCGACGAAGTGGTGAAAACCCTGTTCGAAGCGGTGCTGATCGTGATCGTGGTGGTGTTCCTGTTCCTCGGGGCCCTGCGTTCGGTGGTGATCCCGGTGGTGACCATCCCGCTGTCGATGATCGGCGTCATGTTTTTCATGCAGATGATGGGGTACTCGATCAACCTGCTCACCCTGCTGGCGATGGTATTGGCCATCGGTCTGGTGGTGGATGACGCCATCGTCGTGGTGGAAAACATTCACCGCCACATCGAGGAAGGCAAGACACCGCTCGAAGCCGCCATTGAAGGCGCCCGGGAAATTGCGATGCCGGTGGTGTCGATGACCATCACCCTGGCAGCGGTGTACGCACCGATCGGTTTCCTGACCGGCCTGACCGGGGCGCTGTTCAAGGAGTTCGCCCTGACCCTGGCCGGCGCGGTGGTGATTTCCGGAATCGTCGCCCTGACCCTGTCGCCGATGATGTGTGCGTTCCTGCTGCGCCACGATGAGAACCCCAGTGGCCTGGCCCATCGCCTGGACCTGATTTTCGAAAGCCTCAAGCGCCGCTACCAGAGCCTGCTTCACGGCACCCTCAACACCCGGCCGGTGGTATTGGTGTTCGCTGTAATCGTGTTGTGCCTGATTCCGGTCCTTCTCAAATTCACCAAGTCGGAGCTGGCACCGGATGAGGACCAGGGCATCATTTTCATGATCGCCAATGCCCCGCAACCGACCAACCTCAACTACCTGAACATCTACACCGACGAGTTTGTCTCGATCTTCAAGGCGTTTCCCGAGTACTACTCGTCGTTCCAGATCAATGGTTTCAACGGCGTGCAATCGGGCATCGGCGGTTTCCTGCTCAAGCCGTGGAACGAGCGCAGCCGCACGCAAATGTCGATCCTGCCCGAGGTGCAGGCCAAACTGGAAAAGATCCCGGGGTTGCAGATTTTCGGTTTCAACCTGCCATCACTGCCGGGCACCGGCGAAGGCGTGCCGTTCCAGTTCGTCATCAACTCCGCCAATGATTACGAATTGCTGCTGCAGGTGGCCGACCGGGTAAAAAAACGGGCGAAGGAATCCGGCAAGTTTGCGTTTGTCCACGTTGACCTGGCTTTCGACAAGCCGGAAGTGGTGGTCGATATCGACCGTGCCAAGGCCGCGCAGATGGGGGTTTCCATGCAGGATCTGGGGGGCACCCTGGCAACCCTGCTGGGTGAAGCCGAGATCAACCGTTTCACTGTTGAAGGTCGCAGCTACAAAGTCATTGCCCAGGTCGAACAGCCATTTCGCGACAATCCGGACTGGCTGAACAATTACTACGTGAAAAACTCCAAGGGCGAACTGTTGGCGCTGTCGACCCTGATCACCGTCACCGACCGTGCTCGACCGCGACAGTTGAACCAGTTCCAGCAACTCAACTCGGCCATCCTGTCCGGAGTGCCGCTGGTGAGCATGGGGGAAGCCGTCGACCTCGTGCACCAGATCGCCCGGGAAGAGGCACCTGCCGGTTTTGCCTTCGACTACGCCGGCGCATCGAGGCAGTACGTTCAGGAAGGCAGTGCCCTGTGGGTCACCTTTGCCTTGGCATTGGCGGTCATTTTCCTGGTACTGGCGGCCCAGTTCGAAAGCTTCCGCG
This sequence comes from Pseudomonas sp. Pseusp3, assembly GCF_047304225.1. Lineage (NCBI taxonomy): Bacteria > Pseudomonadati > Pseudomonadota > Gammaproteobacteria > Pseudomonadales > Pseudomonadaceae > Pseudomonas > Pseudomonas sp. Pseusp3. The sequence continues at coordinate 11,947 of NZ_JBGLYV010000094.1, forward strand.
ACCCGCTGGTGATATTGGTCACCGTACCGCTGTCTATCTGCGGTGCATTGATTCCGCTGTTCCTGGGCTGGTCGAGCATGAACATCTACACCCAGGTCGGGCTGGTGACGTTGATCGGGCTGATCAGCAAGCACGGCATTCTGATCGTCGAGTTCGCCAACCAGCTACGCAAGGACAAGGGCCTGACGGCACGGGAGGCCGTGGAGGAAGCAGCAGCCATCCGCCTGCGTCCGGTCTTGATGACCACCGCGGCGATGGTATTCGGCATGGTGCCATTGATCATCGCCACCGGTGCTGGCGCGGTCAGCCGGTTCGACATCGGCACGGTCATCGCGACGGGCATGTCGATCGGCACACTGTTCACCCTGTTCGTGTTGCCCTGCATCTACACCTTGCTGGCCAAACCGGATAAACCCTGATGCAGAAAAACCTGTGGGAGCGGGCTTGCTCGCGAATGCGGGGTGTCAGACAACAGAGTTGTTGAATGACACCCCGCATTCGCGAGCAAGCCCGCTCCCACACAGGTCAGCGTTGAAACATGAAATCAGGGCAAAAAAAAGGCCTCGCATCAGCGAGGCCTTTCATTTGGGCTTCAATCGGTTCAATTCTGCGGCCTCAATCCCTGAGAAAGTCCGAACATGAACAGCAACAAATCATGATCGGGTCGAGTAGCCACGGATGCCTTCGCAACCCGCGGCAACGGACAATGTTCTTCTGCGCTTATCGAGCTGAGAACCTGGGGGCGTGGTTGCTCCCAGGCTGCCATCGCGATCGATGCAACTGCCAAGGCTCCTACCAGAAACAAACCTCGTGCAATTTCGAGTTTCATCGCTATAAATCCTTGATAGCGCTGCCAAACGCCGTCTCATAAAAGTAGACGAGCTTTTTCCAGTCTGCTTCGCTGAACGACGAGTGGCGACGCAACTGCTTCATGTCATGGGCCGCTGCGCGATGAGCGGTCAAACGCTGTCGGGATTTCTCCAGATCGATCAGGGCCACTTCGACCTTGGCCGTCTCGCCCTCACCGGTCACGCGAACGAATACGTGCTTGTCGTAAAGGCAACCGTGCTGCCAGCGGCCCTTGTGCATGCGCGCCAGGTTTTCAGCCAGGTCCTTGAGCACGCGGTCATGTATGGCTTCACCATGACGCTCGCGACCGCCACCGGCGTACCAGCGATCGATTTCCTCGAAGCCGTCCAGCGACCTGGTGACCAGCAAGGCACGCCATTTGTGCACTGGATCACGCTGCGCGCCGCAGAAAACGATATGCGGAACCCGTACGCCAAGCGCGGCGACACCGTTGAGCGCAGCACTCTCGCGCAGTACTGTCGGCCGCCCGAAAGGGTGCTGCCAGCTACGATGGATATGCCCGGTCTGACGCTTGACGTAGAGCAGCTGACCATCACTGCCCATCACTCGTTGAACGCCGCTTTCCCCGCCGCGACGGACGTTAGGTTCCTCGACCCATTCACCGCGCTGATTCCAAAAGTAATCGAAGCGATCCTGGGGAGCGACTTCCGTTTCTGCTGCATACTGCACTGCCATCCTGTTACCTCTTGCGTAATACGTAAACTCGCCACATCGCATAGAGCGGCAAAAAGTCCAGTTGTTCCTGGATGCGGAAACCCGCCTGCTCAAATTCCTTTTCTACGGTAGCGACCGGTAACACAAACCGGTTTTGGTAACCTTCCTGCCCACGGGTTTTCTCCGAACGCTTGCGTTTCCAGGCCTTGAAGTTGCCATCGACCCACAGCGAAAGGATCACGCTGTCACGGGTAACTCGCTCGAATTCGCGCAAAATGGCCATGCGATGCTCGGCTTCACCGATGTGGTGGAGCAAGCGCATGCAAAAAATGCTGTCGACGGCGTTGTCCGGCAAGGCGATGTCGAATGCAGAAGTGTGCAAGGGCTGTACCCGTTTCACCACGTGGGCGGATTGCGCCTGGGTTGCGACCTTCAGCATGGACTCCGAGTTATCGGCACCGATGATCACGCGGTTGGTTTTTTCCGCCAGCAAGGGCCAGAAACGCCCTGCACCGCACGGCAAGTCGAGGACCAGGCCGGGCTCGCCAACCAGGGCCAGCGCCTTGCGAGCCAGTTGTTCTTCACGCCAATGGGACAGCCGACGGCCGAGACCTTCCTGGTGTTTGCGCAAATAGCGTTGCGCGTGTTGATCGTCGTATTTTTCGGAAAAATCGAGTTTGATCGGACCTTCCATCACCAGGTCTCCTGAACTTCTGATAGCAACTACCTTAGGTTTCGCGGTGTCGGTGTCAGGTGAGCCACTTGTGAAAATTTCATTACGGAAAACCCGGAAGTATTACAGGCTTTTACAGAGTTGACAGGGTTTGCTGGACGCCTGACTCAACAGATCAGGTTCGGGACAACTCCACCTGAAAACGACAACCATTGGGCTCCATGGTTGTCAGGCTGACGCTCCAGCCCTGGTTTTCACAGATCCGCTGCACCAGTGAAAGTCCCAGGCCCAACCCTTCCCCGCGCTTTTCGTTGCCCCGGACGAACGGTTCGAACATCGCCTCGCGTTTTTCCTCGGGAATGCCCACGCCACTGTCTTCGACCAGAAAGCCCGTGCCCGTCAGGGTCAGGCGGATGAAGCCCTGTTCGGTGTAATGCAAGGCGTTGCGCAGCAAGTTACCCATCACCGCGTGCAAAAACGTCGCATTGTAGCCCTTGGCCTCAGGCTCGCCCGGTTCGAAGATCAGCTTCAACCCTTTGCTTTCAATGGGCTCGCGCCACAGACCGAGCAGGCCCTCGGCCACCTGGCCCAGGGACTGCTGTGGCGACATGCTGGCGTCTTCGCGCTGGGCACGGGCCAGCATCAGGAAGGTTTGCACCAGCTCACGCATTTCTTCGCATGCGCGGGCGATGCGCTCGACCTGGGCGCGGCCGCGCTGATCGATTCCTGGGTTTTCCAGCAGCAACTCGCAGGAACTGGCCAATATCATCAGGGGTGTACGCAATTCGTGGCTGACGTCGCTGGTGAATAACCGCTCGCGGGTCAGGGCCTGACGCAAGCGCCCGAGGGTGGCGTCGAAGGCCACGGCCAGCTCGCCCACTTCGTCGGCGGCATAATCCGGAGCCAAAGGGGGGGCCAAACCGAGCAGTTGATCGCGATGGCGTACCTGGCGGGCCAGCCGCACCACCGGCGCCATGACCTTGCGTGCCAGGACCCAGCCGAGAAACACCGCCAGCGCCAGGCTCAGTACGAAACCCACCAACACCACGGCAAACAGCACCCGCTCGCGCTCTTCGAAGTCGCTCTGGTCCTGCAACAGCACGTAACGTCGGCCGTCGACGATTTCGACCATGGCGTGGTACGACAGGTTTTCACGGAACACTTCGTGGAACCCCGGCTCCAGGTGCCGCAGATCCTTGGGCAAGTTGAAATCACCCCGTCCGCCGCTGAAGTAGAACAATTGGTCCGGTTCGGGTCGATGGCTCCAGTCCGCGACATTGTCCATCAGCAACAGGCGCTGCAGATCGCCGCCCAGACCCGCCGAAATCAGTTTTTCCTCCACCAGGTGCACGGTCGCCACGATGCCCATGGCAAAGGCACCGGCCACCAGTGCGCTCATCAGCGCAAAGGCAATGATGATGCGTTGAGAAAGGCTCTGCTTAAACTCCATCACGGCCCTCGGCCAGGCGATAGCCCACACCGTGCACGGTTTGCAGCAATGGCTTGGCGAACGGTTTGTCGATCACCTGGCGCAATTGGTGGACATGGCTGCGCAGGCTGTCGCTGTCCGGGCAGTCGTCCCCCCACAGCGCCTCTTCAAGAATTTCACGGCGCAATACATGAGGGCTTTTCTGCATCAACACGGCCAGCAACTTCAGGCCGACCGGGTTGAGTTTCAGCAACCGGCCTTCGCGGGTGACTTCCAGGGTGTCAAGGTCATAGCTCAGGTCGCCGACCTGCAAGGTCCGCCGCCCGCCGCCCTGGGTCCGGCGCATGACCGCTTCGATACGGGCCGCCAGTTCAGACAGGGCAAACGGCTTGATCAGGTAATCATCGGCACCCGACTTGAAGCCTTGCAGACGGTCATCCAGTTGATCACGGGCCGTGAGCATGATCACCGGCGTTTCGCGGCGGGCATCTTCGCGCAGGCGCTTGCACAAGGTATAGCCATCGATACCGGGCAACATGATATCGAGCACGATCAAATCGTAGTGCTCGGTGGCCGCCAGATGCAGGCCAGACAGACCATCCTGCGCGCAATCCACGGTATAGCCTTTGAGCCCCAGGTAATCGGCCAGGTTGGCCAGGATATCGCGGTTGTCTTCAACCAATAGAATTCGCATGGGTATCTCTCCGTCCACAGTAACGGCCGTCATGGCCCGCGCAGCTTAAGGCCAAGTGCGGCCCACGGCTAGGGGAAGGCCAGGGGTGAATCAATTCGATCAACCGAAAGGTATGATTAACAAGTTTTTCACTATCGATTCACGGGCTGACTACAGTGATCAGCCGAGACTCTCACGCGCTTGATAACAAGGAATACAAAAAATGGACTATTTGAAGACGGCCCCCATGCGCTTTTTGCTGCTGGTGACCGGCTCCTGGCTGGTGATTTTTTTTCTGACTCGAACAGTCCTGCTCCTGACGCATCTGGATGAGGCCGGAAGCGGATTCCTGTCGGTGTTCGGCATTGGCCTGCTCTACGACCTGGGCTTCATTGCCTACGCGGCACTGCCGATGGGCCTCTACCTGTTGCTGTGCCCGCCGGCCCTGTGGCGCACTCGTGGCCATCGCTGGTTCCTTCAGGGGCTGCTGACGGTCAGTCTGTTCGCGATGTTGTTCACCTCGGTGGCCGAATGGCTGTTCTGGGATGAGTTCGGCGTGCGCTTCAACTTCATCGCCGTCGACTACCTGGTGTATTCCGACGAAGTACTGAACAACCTGCTTGAGTCATACCCGATCGGCACGCTGCTGAGCATCCTCGCCGTGCTGGCCGTGGCCCTGAGTCTTGCATTGCGCAAACCCTTCAACGCTGCACTCGATGCACCGTTGCCGCCGCTGCGTGGGCGCTTGCTGAATGTGCTCGGTTTGTTGATCGTCGCCGGCCTGAGCATGCAACTGCTCAGCCAGGACGCCCCGCGCGCCCAAGGCGGCAACGCCTATCAGAACGAACTGGCGAGCAATGGCCCGTATCAATTCTTCGCGGCATTCCGCAACAACGAACTGGACTACCCGCAGTTCTACAGCACACTACCGTCGGCCGTGGTTGCCCAGCAGATACGCGCCGAACTGGCAGAACCCAATGCCCGCTTCGTGGGTGAGGACCCGCAGGACATTCGTCGGCAGATCGATAACCCGGGCGCACCGCGTAAACCCAATATCGTGCTGGTCACCATTGAAAGCTTCAGCGCCAAGTACATGGGCAGCAACGGTGACACCCGTAACCTGACCCCCTACCTTGATGCCTTGCGCAAGCAGAGCCTGTATTTTAATAATTTCTACGCCACCGGCACCCGCACCGACCGCGGCCTGGAAGCCATCACCCTGGCGATTCCGCCGACACCCGGCCGCTCGATCGTCAAGCGCGTGGGTCGTGAAAGCGGCTTTGCCAGCCTTGGCCAGCAACTCAATGCCGTGGGCTACGACAGTGTGTTTGTCTATGGCGGGCGCGGTTACTTCGACAACATGAATGCGTTCTTCAGCGGCAACGGTTATCGCGTTGTAGACCAGAGCAGCGTCGAGGAGTCGGAGATTCACTTCAAGAATGCCTGGGGCATGGCCGACGAAGATCTCTACAGGCAGACACTGAAACTGGCCGATGCCGACTACGCCAGGCAGCAGCCATTCCTGCTGCAACTGATGACGACGTCCAACCATCGTCCTTACACCTATCCGGACAACCGGATCGACATCAAGTCCGGCAACGGCCGTGACGGTGCGGTGAAGTACACCGACTACGCCATCGGTCAGTTTCTCGATCAGGCGCGTCAAAAACCCTGGTTTGACAATACAATCTTCGTCTTTGTCGCCGACCACACCGCAGGCAGCGCCGGTAAGGAAGACTTGCCCATCGCCAACTATCAGATTCCGCTGTTCATCTATGCGCCCAAGTTGATCGAAGCTCGGGAAACTGCACAATTGGCCAGCCAGATCGATCTGGCGCCAACGTTGCTGGGTTTGCTCAATCTGGATTATGAATCGACATTCTTTGGCCGTAACCTGTTGCAGGACAACCCGCTGCCACCACGCGTGGTGCTCGGTAACTACCAGCACCTGGGGTTGTTCGACGGCAAGGACCTGGCGATCTTGAGCCCCCGCCAGGGCTTGCGTCGTCACGATGACGCGCTGACTGAAAGTCGCGAGTCCCGGTCTACCGCCAGTGACCCACTGATTACCCGCGCAATCACCTATTACCAAACTGCCAGTTATGGCTTCAAGCAACAGCTGCTTGGCTGGAAGGCGCCCAAGGAGGGTGCCGGTCAAGTCGGCGAACGTTAACCGAATCGCCCCGGGCTGATGCCCCGGGGCTTTTTCCTTTGTTCAGGATCCACCATGTCATCAACTGCTGTCCGCCCCGCCCCTCGCCCGCTCAATTTCTGGGTGTGTCTGGGGGTTCCCGCCGTTGCGGCGATCACTCTGGTGTTGCTCGAACTGACCTCACTGGACATGGACCTTGCCAAGCTTTTCTACGACCCGGTCGCGGGTGACTTCATCGGACGGCACAGTTACTTCCTGGAAAACATCCTGCATACCCGCGCCAAGCAGGTAGTCATTGCATTTTCGGTGTTCGCCATCCTCGGTTACATCACTTCGTTCTTCATGGCCAGGCTCAAACCGTTCAAGCGCGAACTGGGTTGCCTGGTACTGTCCCTGGGCCTGGCGACTTCCTTTGTCACGCCCATGAAAGCGGTGACCGCAGTGCAATGCCCCTGGAGCCTTGAGCAGTTCGGCGGTCACGAGACGTACAGCGAACTGTTGAGCCCTCGCCCGCACACCGAAAAACCGGGACGTTGCTGGCCCGGCGGCCATGCGGCCACCGGTTTCACCCTGTTTGCCCTGTTTTTCGTATTGCGTGACCGTCGCCCGCGCATGGCGCGCGCAGCGTTTGTCTTCGCCTTCGCCCTCGGCTCGGTGTTCTCCATCGGGCGGATGATGCAGGGCGCGCACTTCTTCTCGCACAACGTGTGGACAGCGGTGTTCTGCTGGCTGATTTGCCTGGGGTCGTATTACTGCGTTCTGTATCGACCGGCCTCCAAGTCCGAAAAAGTCACCAAGGCTCAACCCGTCAGCGTCTGAGCCGACGCCTTCGCGGGCAAGCCCGCTCCCACAGGATTTATGCAGTTCCCTGTGGGAGCGGGCTTGCTCGCGAAGGCGGAGTGTCATTCAGCATCCATGTCGGCTGACACTCCGCCTTCGTCGGAACGCCGCCCGGAGCAAGCCCGCTCCCACAATGGATCGATGTTAGCTTCGGATTCCGGGCAATAAAAAACCCCGCCTGCTTTCGCAGACGGGGTTTTTTCGTACGGGGGTAAGGCTGGCTTACATCATGCCGCCCATGCCGCCCATACCGCCCATGTCTGGCATACCGCCGCCAGCACCGCCGTCTTTCTTCGGTGCATCAGCAACAGCGGCTTCGGTGGTCAGGATCAGACCGCCGATCGACGATGCAGCTTGCAGCGCGGAACGGGTGACCTTGGTCGGATCCAGGATACCCATTTCGATCATGTCGCCGTATTCGCCAGTCGCAGCGTTGTAACCGAAGTTACCTTTGCCGCTCTTGACTTCGTTGACCACAACGCTTGGCTCGTCACCGCTGTTGGCAGCGATCTGACGCAGCGGTGCTTCAACGGCACGACGCAGAACAGCGATACCTACGTCCTGATCAGCGTTGTCGCCTTTCAGATCGTTCAGGGTTTGCAGAGCGCGGATCAGCGCAACGCCACCGCCAGGTACCACGCCTTCTTCAACGGCAGCACGAGTAGCGTGCAGGGCGTCTTCAACGCGGGCTTTCTTCTCTTTCATTTCTACTTCGGAACCAGCGCCAACCTTGATCACTGCAACGCCGCCGGACAGCTTGGCCAGACGCTCTTGCAGTTTTTCACGGTCGTAGTCCGAGGAAGTTTCGGCAACCTGAGCACGGATCTGAGTGATGCGTGCTTCGATGTCGCCGTGTACGCCAGCACCGTCAACGATGATGGTGTTTTCCTTGGACAGGGTCACGCGCTTGGCGCTGCCCAGGTTTTCCAGGGTTGCGCTTTCCAGGCTCAGGCCGATCTCTTCGGAGATAACGGTACCGCCGGTCAGAACGGCGATGTCCTGCAGCATGGCCTTGCGACGATCGCCGAAGCCTGGAGCCTTGACGGCTGCGACTTTAACGATGCCACGCATGTTGTTCACAACCAGAGTCGCCAGGGCTTCGCCTTCAACGTCTTCGGCCACGATCAGCAGTGGGCGGCCGGCTTTGGCAACGGCTTCCAGCACTGGCAGCATTTCGCGGATGTTCGAGATCTTCTTGTCGACCAGCAGGATCAGCGGGCCGTCCAGCTCAGCGACCATGGTCTCTGGCTTGTTGACGAAGTACGGGGACAGGTAGCCACGGTCGAACTGCATGCCTTCAACAACCGACAGTTCGTTTTCCAGGCCCGAGCCTTCTTCAACGGTGATCACGCCTTCTTTACCGACTTTTTCCATGGCTTCGGCAATGATGTCGCCGATGGAGTTGTCGGAGTTGGCGGAGATGGTACCAACCTGAGCGATAGCCTTGGTGTCAGCGCATGGCTTGGACAGGTTTTTCAGCTCTTTGACGATGGCGATGGTCGCCTTGTCGATGCCGCGCTTGAGGTCCATCGGGTTCATGCCGGCAGCGACGGCTTTCAGGCCTTCGTTGACGATCGACTGAGCCAGAACGGTAGCGGTGGTAGTACCGTCACCAGCGTCATCGTTGGCACGGGAGGCAACGTCTTTGACCAGCTGCGCACCCATGTTTTCGAAACGGTCTTCGAGTTCGATTTCTTTGGCGACGGAAACACCGTCCTTGGTGATGGTCGGAGCGCCGAAGCTCTTCTCGATGATCACGTTACGGCCTTTCGGGCCCAGGGTCGCTTTTACCGCGTCAGCCAGGACGTTAACGCCTTTGAGCATTTTCTTGCGGGCGGAATCGCCAAACAGAACTTCTTTAGCAGCCATGATCGATATTCCTTAAATACTTTGTAGTAGCGGAAAATGAACGGGGGTATCAGCCTTCGATAACAGCGAGGATTTCGTTCTCGCTCATTACCAGCAGGTCTTCGCCGTCGACTTTCACAGTGTTGCTGCCGGAGTAAGGACCGAACACAACCTTGTCGCCCACTTTCACGGACAGTGCACGCACTTCACCGTTTTCCAGTACGCGGCCGGTGCCTACAGCGAGGATTTCGCCGCTGTTGGCTTTTTCAGCAGCCGAACCTGGCAGGACGATACCGCCAGCGGTTTTCTTTTCTTCTTCGCTGCGACGGATGACGACGCGGTCATGCAGAGGACGAAGCTTCATTGTCGATCTCTCCTAATTGTGGTTTTCATCGGCCGGTGTAGTCCCGGCGGGTTTAACAAAGGCCGGCGATGCCGGTTGCGGTTCGTCAAGCGAACCGCGGAAGTCTGTCTGGCGTGTTCGCCAGAAACCTTGCGGTGACCGTTACATAAGGGCGCATAAGCTTATTACAAGGGCGGCGATGAAAAAATTTTCAGGTCGATGCCCCGCAAACGAACACGGCACCCGAAGGTGCCGTGTGTGGAGTGCCATTACTTGGTATCTCGGTGTTCGAACTCGCCTTCGATCACTGTCGGCTCACGCCCCAGTGGCTCGCGGGGGGCTGGACCGCCGCGTGCCTGCAGGTCGTCGGCGAACGCTCGCTGACGCATCGCCTGCTCTTCGGCGCGCTGGCGCATTTTACCCGCCAGCAGGCGACGACTGAACGGCAGCAGCATGAACAGGCCGATCACATCGCTGATGAAACCCGGAAGAATCAGCAGGCCACCGGCCAACGCCAGCATCAGGCCTTCGAGCATGGTCTGGGCCGGCAGTTCGCCGCGGCTCAGACTTTCACGGGCACGCAGGGCCGTGGCCAGGCCGGCGATGCGCAGCACGAACACACCGAACATCGAGCCGAGAATGATCAGCAGCAGGGCCGGGAAAAACCCGATGGACCCTGCCACCTTGACGAATACGAACAGCTCCAACACCGGGAACAGCAGAAAGAGCAACAAAAAAGGGCGCATCAAATGGTTCCTCAACGCAAGAATGCCTTGCCAGTTCACCTTAGATGACGTCGCCGTTTCGTGAATTCAAGCGTCGGCCACTTCATTTTTCGGCCAATGTTCGGCGTGAGCCAGAGAAACCAAGGCCTCCCGGACTTGTGTCGGCGTATTACAAGGCGCTTGAAACGGCAACCAGTACAGACTTTGACCGATGCGCAGGTGCATACCTTCGGCGTCGATACCGGCCATTTGCGCCGGCACGTTTGTCGGCAACCCGGCCAGCTCGACATAATGGGCGATGGCCTTGGCGTGATCGGCGTTCATGTGCTCGACCATGCTCAGTTCAACCTTGCCGGCGAAAGGGTTGGCCAGGGTCAGGTCATTGACCCAATGAATCGCGCCAAAACCGCCGATATACCGGTGGCGTACAGGCTTGAGCACCCAGAAGTCGAAATCGTGGGCCTTGTGATAACCCTGCGACTCCGGGAAATAGCGGTAGTAACGTTCGGAGGCGGCTTCGATGGCGGCTTCGTCTTCGAGCTGCTGCGCTTCGGCCAGATAGGTCAGTCGACCAACGGCCTGGACATCCTCAGCGCCACGCTCGCCCACGAACAGCGAGCATTTCGGGTCTTTCTGCAAGTTGTGGGTGTGCTGGGCGATGCGGCTGATCAGGATCAGCGGCCGGCCCTGCTCGTCCAGGCAGTACGGAACCACGGAGCCGAACGGGAAACCGGGCATCGATTTGGAGTGCGTCGAGAGCACTCCACGGTATTCCTTGAGAAGCAATTCTCGTGCATGCTTAGCCGCTTCAACGCTCAATTTATGACTCCTTAAATAGAATCCGTCATAAAAACGGACGAGCTGCTGGTGAAAGTCCCAGCACGCCATCGGGGGCAGTTCTCATGTGCAGCCAGGCCACATCAGGTGCAGATCGAGAGGCTCTCATCAAGGAAACCACTCAGACCTGCTACCGGGGGCATGCGAATGCAACTCACTGACAAAGTAATCATTATCACTGGCGGTTGCCAGGGTTTAGGCCGCTCCATGGCCGAGTATTTCGCAGGCCTGGGCGCGAAACTCGCGCTGGTGGACCTGAACCAGGAAAAACTCGATGACGCCGTCGCAGCCTGCAAGGCCCAGGGTGTCGAGGCACGCGCCTACCTGTGCAACGTGGCCAACGAAGAGCAAGTGACTCACATGGTTGCCCAGGTCGCTGAAGACTTCGGCGCGATCCATGGCTTGATCAACAATGCCGGGATCCTGCGTGACGGCCTGTTACTCAAGGTCAAGGATGGCGAAATGACCAAAATGAGCCTGGCCCAGTGGCAGGCGGTCATCGACGTCAACCTGACCGGCGTGTTCCTGTGCACCCGTGAAGTCGCGGCGAAGATGGTCGAGCTGAAAAACGTCGGCGCGATCATCAATATCTCGTCGATTTCCCGCGCCGGCAACGTCGGCCAGACCAACTACTCCGCCGCCAAGGCCGGTGTCGCCGCCGCGACCGTGACCTGGGCCAAGGAACTGGCGCGCTACGGTATTCGCGTGGCCGGCATTGCGCCGGGCTTCATCGAAACCGAAATGACCCTGGGCATGAAGCCCGAAGCGTTGGAAAAAATGACCGCCGGAATCCCGCTCAAGCGCATGGGCAAACCTGAAGAGATCGCCCACTCGGCGGCATACATCTTCGAGAACGACTACTACACCGGCCGGATTCTGGAGATGGATGGCGGGTTGCGTCTCTAAGGCCAACCCAAAAACCAATGTGGGAGCGGGGGGGGGGGGGGGGGGGGGGGGGGATGGGAAAGATATGGTGTGTTGGCACCCCCCGGAGGGGGGCCCCGCCC
>NZ_JBGLYV010000095.1:0-23880 GCF_047304225.1 Pseudomonas sp. Pseusp3
CACCGAACGTCAGGGGCAAGAGCCCTTGGTTACTTGGGGCCGGGCGGCGCTCCGCTTTTCCAAGTAACCCGCCGTAAAGGCGGAACCTTAAGTGGCCGTTGCCGTAGAACCGGATATGTACACCAGTAAAAAACACGTCGCCCAACACACCGCCTTCGTGAGCAGGCTCGCTCCCACACAGGACCGTGGACAATCGCAAAATCGCCTTGCATCGCCTGCAATCGGCTGGTCTCCCCGAAATAACAGACAGCGGTGTACAATCGCTTTCTTATATCTCAGTTGATCATGCGAAGGATTTTCCGGATGTTGTCGCGCTTTCCTGCCGTCACCCGCTGCCTGACTCTCGCCGCCCTTTTTGTGGCCGGTCCCGTTGCAGCATTGGAGTTTCCCCTGCCACCGCCCGGTGAGGACATCATCGGCCAGGTGCAGGTGATCAAGGCCAAGTACGAAGATACCTTCGCCGACCTTGGTACTGCCTACGATCTGGGCTACACGGAAATGGTCGCGGCCAACCCGGGTGTCGATGCATGGTTGCCTGGCGCCGGCACGGAAATCATTCTGCCGACCCGCTTCATCCTGCCACCAGGCCCGCGTGAAGGCATCGTGATCAACCTGGCCGAGTACCGCCTCTACTACTACCCGAAAGGCAAGAACGTGGTGTACACGTTCCCATTGGGGATTGGTCGTGAAGGCTGGGGCTCGCCAATTGCCCACACCAGCATCACCGCCAAGACACCTAATCCGACCTGGACGCCTCCGGCTTCGATCAAGGCCGAGCACGCAGCAGATGGTGATCCGCTGCCCAACGTCGTGCCGGCAGGCCCTGACAACCCGCTGGGGCCGTTCAAGTTCACCCTGGGCACACCGGGCTACCTGATCCACGGCTCGAACAAGAAGTTCGGTATCGGCATGCGTACCAGCCACGGTTGCTTCCGCATGTTCAACAACAACGTGCTGGAAATGGCGGGCATGGTGCCGGTCGGTACGTCGGTGCGGATCATCAACGACCCGTACAAGTTCGGCATGAGTGGCGGCAAGGTCTATCTGGAGGCGCATACGCCGCTGGACGACAAGGGCAACCCGTCGGTGGTCGACAAGCACACCGCGGTCATCAATGCGATGCTCAAGCGTGAAGACATCACCAACAACCTGCGCATGAACTGGGATGTGGTGCGTGATGTGGTCGCCGCTGAAGACGGCCTGCCGGTGGAGATCGCCGTGCCGGGCAACGGCATTGCACCGATGGTGTCGAGCACGCCGATCGACCCGATGCAGTAACGCTTGCAAGGAGCCCGTCGGCGCGGACCGCGTCGACGGGTTTTTTATTGCCTGGAGAAACCCCGGGCAATAAAAAAGCCGACCCAAAAAATGGATCGGCTTGATAACAATCCCGAAGGATTATTACTTGCGGCTAGCTTTGTCCAGCATGCGCAGAGCACGCTCGTTAGCTTCGTCAGCAGTCTGTTGTGCTTTTTGAGCAGCAGCCAGAGCTTCATCAGCTTTACGGTAAGCTTCGTCTGCACGAGCCTGGGAGCGAGCAGCTGCGTCTTCAGTAGCGGTCAGACGTGCTTCGGTTTCTTTCGATGCGCTGCTGCAACCGGTAGCCAGAACTGCGGCCAGAGCCAGAGCAGAGAATTTCAGAACGTTGTTCATCGTGTTCCCCTTCAAGGACTTTCTATTAAGTAGCTATCTCCTCCGATTGAGGAAATAGCCGGCGTACATACTACCCATTACTTGTAGTAAGTAAAACTGACGTGACGCAAGAAGCAAAAAAAATTGTAGGCGTTGATTCTTTTTCGAGCAACTTTTAACTGAACTGTTTAAAAAATATCCAGCTGCAAGGCCCGTGGCTGAGCGAGCAGGCGAGAAAAAGTTCCTTCGGCACATCGCTCTTTTTCCCAGTCTGGCTAAAGTCGCCTATATGGATTCGTCTACACTTTTGTTCGGCTTTTGCGTAGCGCCTCCCAATATCTTTCTCGATGTTCAGGTGACTTTAACAGCGGGCGCTCGTCTTAAGTCTCAACATCCGGCAATGTTCAGGCTATCGACCCGGAGCGACCTTCGGTCAAGCCATTCCTGCGTGATCCGGAGCAGCACCCGCCAACCTGCATGATGACGAGCGTACCTTGAGCATTTCTGTCAATGGTGCCTACTATTTGTACGTGCCCGGTAGCGCGAGATCGGTGCAGCTCTTCTCGGTGTCCATTCTGGCACGGGGTGGCGTAGATGTTCCTTCGCCGGAAAAACATCGGTAAGGTAGGGGTCGGAAATCCAGACCCGCGAGGAGTAGTGATGAGCGAGGCGTTGTCCATCCACCATGACCAGGCTGGTCATCAGTTCGAGACCATTGTGGACGGTCATCGTGCCTATCTGACCTATATGGATCTGGGGAAGCAGACCCTGGATATCTATCGCACCTTCGTGCCCAACGCATTGCGTGGTCGCGGTATTGCAGCAGCCTTGACCGAGAAGGCGCTGGAGTACGCTGAGGAAATGGGCTACACCGTCATTCCATCGTGCTCCTACGTCGAGCGCTACATGGAGCGTCACCAGCGGCATGCGGCCAAGCTGAGCCAGTGACCTTCAATAAAACGAATGCATGAAAAAACGCCGGGTTCTGCCCGGCGTTTTTTTGTCTGCGCTTTTTGTGCGGCCAATCAGGCGATCAGTTGCGATCGCGTTTGGGCAGCACATCCTTGAGCTTGGCATGCATGCTGCGCAAGGTGTTTTCGGTCGCGGTCCAGTCGATGCAGGCGTCGGTGATCGACACGCCGTACTGCAGGTCGGCGAGGTCTTTCGGGATTGCCTGGCAGCCCCAGTTCAGGTGGCTTTCAACCATCAGGCCGATGATCGACTTGTTGCCTTCGAGGATCTGGTTGGCGACGTTTTCCATCACCAGCGGTTGCAACGCCGGATCCTTGTTGGAGTTGGCGTGACTGCAATCGACCATGATGTTCGGCTTGATTTTCGCCTTGTTCAGCGCCTGCTCGCAGAGCGCAACGCTGACCGAATCGTAGTTCGGCTTGCCGTTGCCGCCGCGCAGCACCACGTGACCGTAGGCGTTGCCCTTGGTGGTCACGATCGACACGCCGCCTTCCTGGTTGATGCCCAGGAAGCGGTGCGGGCTGGAAACCGACTGCAAGGCGTTGATCGCTACGGTCAGGCCGCCATCGGTGCCGTTCTTGAAACCGACGGCCGAGGACAGGCCGGACGCCATTTCACGGTGAGTCTGGGATTCGGTGGTACGCGCGCCGATGGCCGACCAGCTGATCAGGTCCTGCAAGTATTGCGGGGAGATCGGGTCGAGGGCTTCGGTAGCGGTTGGCAGGCCTTTTTCGGCCAGGTCCAGCAGCAACTGGCGACCGATGTGCAAGCCGTCCTGGATCTTGAACGAGTCATCCAGGTACGGGTCGTTGATCAAGCCTTTCCAGCCGACGGTGGTACGTGGCTTCTCGAAATACACGCGCATGACCAGATACAGGGTATCGGACACTTCGGCAGCGAGAACCTTCAGGCGGTCGGCATATTCGTGGGCGGCCTTGATGTCGTGGATCGAGCAAGGCCCGATGACGACGAACAGGCGGTGGTCGGTGCCATCCAGAATGTTGCGAATGACTTCGCGGCCCTTGGTGACGGTGCGCAGTGCGGCGTCGCTCAGGGGAATATCGCGCTTGAGCTGATCGGGAGTGATCAGTGTCTCGTTGGAGGCGACGTTTAGGTCGTTGATCGGTAAATCAGCCATCGTTTACTCGTCAGGTCACGGGTGCCGGCCGCCAGCGAACCCGCGCGGCGGAGCACAGCAAATTAAGCGCGTCGGGGAGCCGAACCTTAGCGCGTTACACCGTGGCTCGACAATGGGCAGACACCGGTTTAGGGGCCATTCTCGCTCAGTTTCCCCAACGTGACCGGCAAACCCTTGGGCAATGCCCCTAATCCGGCACAGGCTCGGCAAAAGCCTTGCGTACCGATTCGTGAGAGAACTCGTCGGCATGCTCCTGGACCCATTCCAGAGCCAGGGCCTGGATATCCTGCAAGTCGTCGTGGGCGTCATGCAGGCGGCAGTAGCGCTCGATCTGGCACACCTGCTCGCCCATTCGGGCGCTGAACAGCATTTGTTCATCAACGAAGGCGATACCCACCAGATAACCGCGTTTGCGCCGCAGGCACCAGGCGACATAGCCCAGATAGCGCATGTCCGGGTTCACGGTCGGCATGCGGACTTCCAGTGCGGTGCCGTAGCGCCACGCGCGGTGATAATTGCAAGCCATGCCCCCGAGACTGATAGTGTGCAGCTGTCGTCGCGAAATACACTCAGGTTTCAGCAACGTTAATTCGACGGGCACATCGTCAGGGTGAGGAATAAAACGTCCCATGAACACAGACTCCATGTGTCGGCCATCTGACATTGTTCTCCCCAGTATAGTGGTCGAATTGGAACTGACCGATTTTGACGCCGACCAACGGCTGCTGGCGATGAGCGGTGTTTCGCTGGTTATTTTCACCAGTGTCGGCTGCGCCGGTTGCCGTTTTGCCCGTGAGCAATTGCCGGTACTCGATCTGGCAGTCGATCGACTGTGCTGGATCGATGCCGGCAATAACGGCGGGGTGGTCGAGCGTTATCAGGTCTTTCACTTGCCGGCGCTGTTTGTTGTGCGCGACGGCGAATTCTTCGGAGCACTGAAATCGCGTCTGACCGACACCGAGCTCAATCGGGCCGTGCGCCAGGCGCTGAGTCGAACAGCAGAGGAGTTGCCATGATGGGGACAGTTGCCAGGCCGACGATCGGCATTATAGGGACCGGCGCAATCGGCGGTTTCTACGGGGTGATGCTGGCGCGTGCCGGTTTTGATGTGCATTTTCTGCTGCGCAGCGAATTCTCCGCGGTGGCCGGGCATGGGTTGCGGATCGATAGCGCGCCCCACGGCGCACTGACGTTGAACCCGGTGCAGGCCTATTCGAACGCTGAAGACATGCCGCCCTGCGACTGGCTGCTGGTGGGCGCGAAAACCACCAGCAATGCAGACCTGGCTCCGGCCATCCTGCAGGCGGCGGCACCGAACGCCAAGGTACTGCTGTTGCAAAACGGCCTGGACGTTGAAGACAGCCTGCGTGAGTTGCTTCCCGATTCGCTGCATGTGCTCGGCGGGCTTTGCTACATCTGCGTCCATCGCGAGGCGCCGGGCGTCATCACTCATCAGGCGCTGGGCGCGGTGCATGTCGGTTATCACAGCGGTCCCGCCGATGGGCCTGCACGCAGCGCAATTGTCGAGGAGGGTGTCGGTCTGTTCCGCAGTGCCGGCCTCGATTCCCAAGCCATGGCGAACCTGCATCAGGCGCGCTGGCAAAAACTGGTCTGGAATATCCCTTACAACGGGCTATCGGTTTTGTTGGGAGCGAGCACCACACCGTTGATGGCGGATGCCGACAGTCGCGAACTGATCAAGGCGCTGATGGCCGAAGTGGTGCAAGGCGCAGTCGCGTGCGGGCACGATGTACCGGCGGGGTATGCCGAGCACTTGTTCATGGTCACCGAAAAAATGCCCGACTACTGGCCGAGCATGTATCACGATTTCCTGCACAAGCGGCCGTTGGAGCTGGCCGCAATCTACGCCCGGCCACTGGCGGCAGCCAAGGCCGCGGGGTATGAAATGCCGCGCATCGAGGCTTTGTATCGCAGCTTGAGTTTCATTGATCGACGCAACACCTGAATCGACCGACCTGAGGGGGAAGGGCATGCCGAAGACAATTGACGACAAGCTGGTGCTGGCGATTTCTTCGCGGGCGCTGTTCGACCTGAGCGAAAGCCACAAGGTCTATCTGTCGAGCGGCGTCGAAGCCTACCGGCAGTATCAGATCGAACACGAAGACGAGATCCTCCAGCCCGGCGATGCCTTTCCATTGGTGCAGAAACTCCTGAACCTCAACAACAGCCTCGGCCGCGCCCGGGTCGAGGTGATTCTGGTGTCGCGCAACAGCGCCGACACCGGGCTGCGGGTGTTCAACTCGATTGACCACTACGGACTGGCGATTTCTCGTGCGGCATTTGTCGGCGGGCGCAGTCCGTATCCCTACCTCAAGGCCTTTGGCTGCGACCTGTTTCTCTCGACCCACGCCGAAGACGTACGCAATGCACTGGACGCCGGTTTCGCGGCAGCGACCATTCTGTCGGGTGGTGCCAGCCGTGCGGCCAGCGACGAGCTGCGCATTGCCTTCGACGGAGACGCGGTGCTGTTTTCCGATGAGTCGGAGCGCATTTATCAGGCCGGTGGTCTGGAAGCGTTCCAGGCCAGCGAGCGTGAGGCCGCCCGCGAGCCGTTGCGCGGAGGGCCGTTCAAGGGCTTTCTTGCGGCTCTCAATCTGTTGCAGCGTGAGTTCCCGGAGGACGCCTGTCCGATCCGCACCGCGCTGGTCACGGCGCGATCGGCGCCGGCCCATGAGCGGGTCATTCGCACGTTGCGCGAATGGGACATCCGTCTCGACGAGTCGCTGTTCCTTGGCGGCCTGACCAAGTCAGCCTTTCTCGAAGCCTTCGCGGCCGATGTGTTTTTCGACGATCAGGCCGGTCACTGTGAATTGGCCCGTGAAGTCGTCGCCACCGGTCACGTGCCACATGGCATAAGCAATGAGCAAAAGGTTTAAGCCCGCCATTCAATGCGTTGCGCCGGACGTCGCAGTCGCCAAGGCACTGCTAAGCTGAATCAAATCTCCGCCATGTTGGCAGTTGAGGAGGTCATATGATTCGTTCGATGCTGTATGCCACAGACCTTGGCCTGTACGCGCCCGTGGTGATGCAGCATGCCCTGGAGCTGGCCCGGACCTTCAATGCCAATTTGTATGTCGTGCATGCGGTTGAACCCATGGGGTTGTTTGCCGAATCGGTGCTGCAAAGCTATCTCGATGAGCAGGCGCTGAATGAGTTTCACAGCCAGGGCCTGAATACGGTGATTGCCAGTATTGAACAACGGGTGCTCGACAGTTTTCGGGAGGAACTGGGGGATGAAGGGGAGCACGACCTGGAGCGGATTCAGGCGGTACGGGTGTTGCAGGGCGACCCATCGCAGGTGATTCTGGACCAGGCGCAGAAACTCTCCGTGGATTTGTTGATCGTAGGAAGTCACAGCCACGGTGCTGGTGCGGAAACGCCTTTGGGCCGAACCGCCGCCCGTGTGTTGCAACTGTCCAAGGTGCCGGTCTATCTGGTGCCGCTGGTGCAACGTCGTCGCCAAGGGGATCTCTAGAACACGAATAGTGGCAGTCTGATAAAAAAGTTCTAGATTTATTCTTCATGCCATTAATATAGTTATATACCGTCGCTGATGCCCGTGGCGTCTACCTGCTTTGAGGGATTCATATGAAGCTTCAACAATTGCGCTACATCTGGGAAGTGGCGCACCACGACCTCAACGTTTCCGCTACAGCCCAAAGCCTTTACACCTCTCAACCGGGCATCAGTAAACAGATCCGTCTGCTGGAAGATGAACTGGGCGTCGAGGTTTTTGCCCGCAGTGGCAAGCACCTGACCCGGGTCACCCCGGCCGGTGAACGCATCATCACCACCGCCGGCGAGATTCTGCGCAAGGTTGAAAGCATCAAGCAGATCGCCCAGGAATTCTCCAACGAGAAGAAAGGCACCCTGTCGATTGCCACCACCCACACCCAGGCGCGTTATGCGTTGCCGCCGGTGATCAGCAATTTCATCAAGCAATACCCGGACGTCGCCTTGCACATGCACCAGGGATCGCCGATGCAAATCGCCGAAATGGCCGCTGATGGCACCGTGGATTTCGCCATCGCCACCGAGGCGCTCGAACTGTTCGGCGATCTGGTCATGATGCCGTGCTACCGCTGGAACCGTTGTGTGGTCGTGCCTCAGGGCCATCCGTTGACCAAGTTGTCGAAGCTGACCCTCGAAGCGCTGGCCGAATACCCGATCGTGACCTACGTGTTCGGTTTTACCGGCCGTTCGAAACTCGACGAAGCGTTCAGTCATCGTGGCCTGACGCCGAAAGTCGTGTTCACCGCCGCCGACGCCGACGTGATCAAGACCTATGTTCGCCTCGGGCTGGGCGTGGGCATCGTGGCGAAAATGGCCGTCGACCCCAAACTCGACAGCGACCTGGTCGTGCTCGATGCCAGTGAGTTGTTCGAGTCCAGCATCACCAAGATCGGCTTCCGTCGTGGCACCTTCCTGCGTGGTTTCATGTGCGACTTCATCGAGAAGTTCGCGCCGCACCTTACTCGCGAAGTCATGGCCAAGGCCATTCAGTGCCACAACAAGCAGGAACTGGAAGAGCTGTTCGACGGCGTCGAACTGCCCGTTCACTGATAGAGTGTCCTAAACCACCTCGGTGACAGCGAACTGTTGCCGAGCTCCCGCCACGATAATCTCCACCTCATCGCCCGCGAACTTGCCCAGCAGGCTTTTGCCCAGCGGTGAGCGCGGGGTGATGACGGTTATCAGTTGCCCCACCAGATCGACCTTCAGCCCGGCCGCATCGGGGGCGAGAAACAGCCATTGTTCGCGGCCCTTTTCGTCCTCGAGCCCGAGCAACGCACCCACTTCGATGCCCCGCTGATCGTCATACGGGCGCAGGGCCAGGTTCTGGCAGAGGGTCAGTGACTGGCGAATCTCCTCGACCCTTCTGGCTTGTCCGGCCGCGAGATACGAAGCCTCCAGCCCCAGGGTGTCGTACTTGTTCTCGGCGATGTTTTCTTCATGGGTCGCCGTTTCGTAAGCGGTTTGCGCGGCCCGTTCGGCGATGTCGAGATCGATCCGTAGCCGGTCGAGAATCAGTTGGTGGACGCTGTGTTTATTCATGATCAATCGCAGAATTGCAGGACGTTGGCGCGGCTTTTTTCGCTGGGAGCAGTCCGGTCCTGTTGCAGCCAGAACTGACAGCTTGGATTGGACAGGTTGCGACTGCTGCTACGGGCCTGATCGAGCCGTTGCTGCTGCTCGTTCTTGCGCAGGTTTTCTTCGTATTGCCCGAACAGCGGGCTCTGGGACGGGATGTCCGGTACCGGTTGAACCACCACCGGTGGTTTGGCCAGTTGCTCCACAGCCGCCGCTACAGGTGCCAGTTGTTCGCTGAAGAACAGGCGCGAAGCGAGCCAGCAGGTCAGCACAATGGCAATGAATCCCAGCCACATGCCGAGGGCGATGCTGCCGGTCAACTGCAGGGCGCTCAGACGAAATGGGAAGGATCGGCGCGGAGCGGGGCGGTGGGGCATGGTTGCCTCATGGCGAAAGGTCACTGGAGAGCGGTGATTGTCGCATGAAGAATAATCGCCGTCGGCTCTTCTGCACGGGGTAATTTATGCGGACAATCGGCGCCTTTGCCAACGGGAGCCTGGAATGCCTGAATTGAAAACCCGCTGGGATATTTTTTGCACCGTGGTCGATAACTTCGGCGACATCGGCGTGACCTGGCGACTGGCCCGGCAACTGGTGGCCGAACATGGACTGGCGGTACGTCTATGGGTCGATGATCTGCGAGCATTCGAGCGCCTTTGCCCGGAAATCGACATCCACGCTGCGCAGCAGTGGCAGCAAGGCGTCGAAGTGCGGCAATGGCCAGCCGAGTGGCTGCCGACGGAAGCCGCCGATGTGGTGATCGCCGCATTCGCCTGCCAATTGCCGAGCGCCTATATGGACGCCATGGCCGAAAGGGAAAAGGCGCCGCTGTGGATGAACCTCGATTACCTGAGTGCCGAAGACTGGGTGATCGGCTGTCACGGTCTGCCGTCGGTGAAGTACAAAAGCGTACAGAAGTTCTTTTTCTTTCCGGGGTTCCAGAAGGGCACGGGCGGGTTGATACGCGAGCGCGGGTTGCTTGAACGTCGTCGGCAGTTTCAGCAAGACCCGCAGGCTCAAAGAGAATTCCTGCAAAGTATGGGAATTGATCGTGCACCCGGTGCGCAGTTGATCTCATTGTTTGCCTACGAAAACACCGGGCTGGCCAGTTGGCTCGATGCGATGGCAGGCGATTCGACGTCCACTCATCTGCTGGTACCGGAAGGGCGGATTCTCGGCGATGTCGAGCGTTGGCTCGGTGTGGAGGGGCTGGCGGCCGGTGCCGTGCATGTGCGTGAAGCCTTGACCGTGCAAGTACTGCCATTCGTCCGTCAGGACCAATACGACGGGTTGCTGTGGTGCTGCGATTTCAACGCCGTGCGCGGCGAAGACTCCTTTGTGCGCGCACAATGGGCCGGCCGGCCATTTTTGTGGCACATTTACCGGCAGGAAGAAGATATCCATCTGGACAAACTCGACGCCTTCCTCGAACTCTATATAAAGGGGCTTTCGGACCCGGCGCGGGAGGCGATCAGCGGTCTCTGGCGGGCGTGGAACGCCGGTGAGAAAATGACCGACCACTGGCAATTCACCCGTAAACACTGGCCAGAGCTGGAAAAACACGCTGAGGCATGGTGTCTGGAACAGGCCTTGCAGGCGGATCTTGCCACGGCGCTGGTACAGTTTTATGGAAATTGGATATGATACGCGGCCTAGATTTTTGTAAATCCCATCCAAATTCGGATATTCGCAATGAAAACTGGTAAAGAACTCAAACCCGGTACCGTGATCCGTATCGACAACGATCCTTGGCTGGTTCAGAAAGCTGAATTCACCAAGTCCGGTCGTAACAGCGCGATCATGAAGACCAAGCTGAAGAACCTGCTGACCGGCTACAAGACCGAAACCGTATACGGTGCGGACGACAAGCTGGACGACGTGATCCTGGATCGCAAAGAAGCGACCCTGTCCTTCATCAGCGGTGACTCCTACACGTTCATGGACACCACCGACTACACCATGTACGAGCTGAACGCCGAAGACATCGAAGCCGTTCTGCCGTTCGTTGAAGAAGGCATGACCGACGTTTGCGAAGCCGTGTTCTTCGAAGGCCGTCTGGTTTCCGTAGAACTGCCGACCACCATCGTGCGTCAGGTTGCCTACACCGAAGGTTCCGCTCGCGGCGACACTTCCGGCAAGGTGATGAAGCCTGCCAAACTGAAGAACGGTACCGAGCTGTCGGTTGCTGACTTCATCAATATCGACGACATGATCGAGATTGATACCCGCGAAGGCGGTTCCTACAAAGGCCGTGCCAAATAAGCACAGCTTCAGGAATGAAAAAGCCCGACCATTGAGTCGGGCTTTTTTGTGCCTGAAACACTCGACCCTCTGTAGGAGCGAGCTTGCTCGCGATGGTCGTTAACGATAACGCGGGCTATCTGAATGCCCGCGTTGTCTGGGCGTCCATCGCGAGCAAGCTCGCTCCTACAGGGTGGGGCGGTGTTACTTCTTCAGGTGTTGTTTCAGTTCTTCAGACGCCTGCAGCATCGCCGAACGCACCGCTGGCACCTGGCTCACCACGTTGAGCAAACCGTAGTCGTGGATCATGCCGTTGTAGCGAACCGCAGTGACCGGCACACCGGCCTCGTCCAGTTTGCGGGCGTAGGCTTCGCCTTCGTCGCGCAACACGTCGGCACCGGCGGTCTGCACCAGCGCTGGAGGCAATCCCTTCAACTGGGCGGTGGTCGCGCGCAGAGGGGAGGCGTAGATCTCGTTACGCTGATTGGCGTCGGTGGTGTAGTTGTCCCAGAACCACTTCATCGCATTTTTGGTGAGGAAGTGCCCTTCGGCAAACTGGTTGTAGGACGCGGTTTCGAAGCTGGCATCAGTCACCGGCCACAACAGCACCTGGAATTTGATCGCCGGTGTGCCCTTGTCCTTGGCCATCAGCGCAACCACGGCCGCCATGTTGCCGCCGACACTGTTGCCGGCCACCGCCAGGCGCTTGCCATCGACGTTGATCTCTTTACCGTGCTCGGCCACCCATCGGGTCGCCGCGTAAGCCTGATTGATCGCCACCGGATAATGCGCTTCCGGCGACGGCGTGTAGTTCACGAACACGGCCGCCGCACCCGAACCCGTTACCAGGTCACGCACCAGCCGCTCGTGGGTCGGGAAGTCTCCCAGTACCCAGCCGCCGCCATGGAAGAACATGAACACGGGCAGCTCACCCTTTACCCCGGCCGGCCGGACGATGGTCAGGCTTAGCGGTTGGCCGTCGACTTGAATGGTCTTCTGGCTGACATCGGCCTTTGGCAGTGTCAGTTTCACCCCGGCCTGCGCACCCACCAGCACGGCGCGGGCATCTTTCGGGCCGAGCTGTTCAAGCGGTTTGCCGGTGCCGGCATTCAGCACATCGAGGAACGCCTGGGTGTTGTGTTCAACGCCATCACCCGCGAATGCGCCGTTGATCGACAGGGCGAGAAGGGTACCGGTCAAGACTTTGCTGAAAGTGTTCATGTTCGTTTCCTGTTCGGGCCTGAGTGGTTGGCGGTCAGACGGTCACGTGCAGGCGCACATCGACGTTGCCGCGGGTGGCGTTGGAGTACGGGCAGACCTGGTGGGCCGCGTCGACCAGTGCTTGGGCATCGGCTTGTTCCAGACCCGGCAGGCTGATGTGCAGGTCGATGTCCAGGCCGAAGCCACCAGGGATCTGGCCGATGCCGACGTGGGCAGTGATCGAAGCGTCGTTCGGGATGCTGCGCTTGGTCTGGCTGGCCACGAATTTCAGGGCGCCGATAAAGCAGGCGGAGTAGCCGGCAGCAAACAGTTGCTCGGGGTTGGTGGCTGGGCCGCCAGCACCGCCGAGTTCTTTCGGAGTGGCGAGTTTTACGTCGAGGATGTTGTCACTGGAAACCGCACGACCGTCACGGCCACCGGTGGAAGTTGCGATTGCGGTGTAGAGAGTTTGCATGGTGAAAGCCTCGTTCAGGGTTTGTGTATTTGTGCTAAATGTTTGCGCGCTAAGTAAGTGCGAAATAAATGTATCGCTCTAATATTTAGTGCGCAAGATAAATTTTCAAAGAAACCTGAAAAAAGCCAAAGGCTATGGGGTGGTTTTGGTTGGAAGTATTGAACTAGAGCTTTTGAGGGGAATTTTTCAGGAGTAGATGGCGAACCCGATTTTTCGGCCCAACGCAAAACAAATGTGGGAGCGGGCTTGCTCGCGAAGGCGGTGCTTCAGTCAACATAGGTGTTGAATGCCAAGCCGCTTTCGCGAGCAAGTCGGATCGCCGCACCGCCGCTCCCACAGGGGATTTGTGGTGAATTGGAGACTACAGGCTGTCTTGCAGGTGGCTGCGCAGCGCTTGCAGTTCCGCTTGCAGGTTTTGCAGGCGCTCCAGAGTCATCCCGCTGGCGCCGAGGATGCACTGGGGAATATCGCGGGCCTTGTCGCGCAACGCCCGGCCCTGTTCGGTGAGTTCGACGATCACTACGCGCTCGTCTTCACGGCTGCGGGTTCGGCTGAGCAGGCCTTCGGCTTCCAGGCGCTTGAGCAGCGGTGTCAACGAGCCTGGGTCGGTCAGCAACCGCGTGCTGATTTCGCCTACGGTCAAACCGTCCCGTTCCCACAACACCATCATCGCCAGGTATTGCGGGTAGGTCAGGCCCAGCGCTTGCAGCAAGGGTTTGTAGACCTTGGTCATCATCAGCGAAGTGGAATGCAGTGCGAAGCAGGCCTGATTGTCCAGCAGCAGGTTGTCGCAGTTGTCCGGAGTGTTGCGCTCGGTGGTCATGTCGAAGCCTTGATCTGTGATCTCAGGAATCTAGCGGGCGAATCTTTAATGCGCCAGATAATTCTGATCAGTGCCGTTGCAAATGGGTTTGCAGCTCCAGATCCCAGGGCGGAACCGGGCTGAAGCGGGTTTTCAGGTACTCCAGCAACAATCGACTGCGGGAGTTGGGCTGTTGTTCCAGGCGCAACGCATAGATGCCGGCGCTTTCCGGTTTCGGCAGGCCGCTGTCGCAGAACAGCGGCAGCAACTCACCGCGCAACAGGTACTCGCTGGCCAGCCAGGTTGGCAGGTGCGCGATACCCAGTCCGGCTAATGCGCCGCATACCAGTGCCTCGGCATTGTTGGCGCTCATGCGGACCCGCGCCGGTCGGTGCAACTGCATTTGCCCGTCCCGCTCGAAACGCCAGGCGAAAAGCGGGGCCAGGCCATCCCAGTCGAGTCCGTCGTGTTCGATCAGCTGTGACGGATCGGTCGGCACGCCGCGACGCCGCAAATAATCAGGGCTGGCGCAAGCGATACGCACCATGCTCGCCAGTGGCGTGGCGACCAGCCGGGTATCGGCCAATTGCCCGGCGCGCAGTACCAGATCGACCTTGCCAAGGTTCTGGCCCTGCATGTCGACGAAACTGTCGATCAGGTGCAGTTGCACGTCGAGACCCGGATAGAGCATGAGGAAATCGGCAATCACCGGTGCCAGGTGCCGACGCCCGAAGGCTGCTGGTGCATCGATGCGGATCAGACCTTCCGGCGCGCTGCTCAAGGAAACCGCTTCGGCCCGGGCCAGGCGCAGCTCGGCGACGATCCGCCGTGCTCGCTCGGCAAAGGCCAATCCCGCCGGGGTGGCGCGTACCGCATGAGTGCTGCGGATGAACAACTGACTGCCGACCGCGTTTTCCAGGCTGTCGATACGCCTTGCCACGGCCGAAGGGGTCATCGGATGACGGCGCGAGGCGGCGGAAAAACTACCGGTTTCCAGCACATCAAGGAACAAGGCCAATTGGTCGGTCAATTGATTGGGGTTCATGGCGGGTCTGCGCTTGTGCGAATTTGGCACAGCCATTGTGCGTCGCTGTGCGTTTCCGCGCTAGAAGCAACTGCGTAGGATCAAAGGCCTGACAGCAACGGGGAAAATGCTGTGATTGATTTCTTGATGTATCTGGTGTTCGGCGCTGCGTTGGGCACGCTCGGCGGGTTGTTTGGCATCGGCGGCGGCCTGATTGCCATTCCATTGCTGGGCGTGCTGTTCGGGCTCGACCAGCAGATTGCCCAAGGCACAGCGCTGGTGATGGTGGTGCCGAACGTGATGCTGGCGCTGTGGCGCTATCATCAGCGCAACCGGATCGAACTGCGCCACGCGTTACCGCTGGCCAGCATGGGGTTCTGCTTCGCCTGGCTCGGATCGATCTGGGCGGTGGGCATTGATGCACAAACCATGCGCATAGGCTTTGTCGCCTTTCTAATCGCGCTGTCGGCGTACAACCTCGTTCGCATGTTCGTCGCGAGCGCACCCGCGGCTTCGCAGATGAATTACTCATGGCCCTGGCTGGGCCTGCTTGGCGCTGCATCCGGCACGATGGGCGGGTTGTTCGGCGTGGGGGGAGCGGTGGTGGCGACACCAGTGCTGACCAGTCTGTTCGGCACCAGCCAGGTGGTTGCGCAGGGGTTGTCGTTGGCGCTGGCCTTGCCGAGTACGGGGGTGACGCTGGTGACTTACGCCGCGCACCATCAGGTCAGTTGGGTGATCGGTTTACCTTTGGCGGTCGGGGGGCTGATGAGCATCAGTTGGGGCGTGAAAGTTGCCCACGCTTTGCCGGAGCGGCTGCTGCGCGGGCTGTTTTGTGGATTCCTGGTGTTCTGTGCGGTGATGCTCGCCTTCAAAGTTTGAAGCCTTCAACGATGTGTTCGGCCAGGCATTCGGTGATCGGTGACGGGTTATGCAGGTTGCGCACGAGCATGATGCTGGCTTCGGGCAGCAGCGGCAGGTCTTCGGCTTCACCGAGGATGCGCATGTCCGCGGTGATCAGGCTTTCAAGCTGCGCGGTGACTGCCAGGCCGGCGCTGACCACGGCCATGATCGCCGACAGGCTGTCGCTGTTGTACGCCACCCGGTAATCGCGCCCCTGGGCATCCAGGGCATTGCAGGCCCACTGGCGGCAGAAGCAATCACTGTTGAACATCGCCAGCGGCAGCGGGGTCTGCTCATGAGCGCTGTAGCATTGCGCCTCGGCCCAGACAAAGCGTTCCTTGCGCAACAGCTGGCCGATTTCGCTGCCCGGTTCACGGGTCACGATGGACAGGTCCAGATCTTGTCGCATCAACAGCTGTTTCGATGATTCGCAGTGCACTTCTATCTGAATCAGCGGGTAGGACTGGGCAAATCGGCGCAGAATCCCCGGGAGGAATCGCATCACATAATCGTCCGGCGTACCGATGCGCACTGTGCCGATCATGTCGGGCTCACGCAGGGTATTGAAGACCTCACTGTGCAGCTTGAGGATCCGCCGCGCATAACCCAACAACACCTGGCCTTCGGCCGTCAGTCGCACCTGCCGTCCGTCGCGCTGGAACAACTGGCGCTGCAGCACATCTTCTTCCAGTCGTTTCATCTGCATGCTGACGGCTGACTGGGTGCGGTTGACCATTTCGCCAGCGCGGGTAAAACCGCCCTGGTCGGCGATGGCGACGAAGGTGCGCAACACTTCGGTATCGATACTCGGGTAGGCGGACATCCATCAATCTCCGAGATATGTGACATCAGAAACATTCGTTGGATTGATCTTAGACCCGGCGCGAGACTGGAGCCATCCAAACGGAGGGCAACAAGATGAAAGGTCAACACGAGTTCCATGGTGCAGAAAAACACTCGATTCACCTGATTTCCGATCTGCTGCACAAGGTCGGCCGCTGGTACGAACTGCATCGCGAGCGCGAACTGCTGGCGAGCTTGAGCGACGAAGCACTCAAGGACATCGGCATGAGCCGTGCGGATGTGGAGAACGAGTCAATCAAACCGTTCTGGAATGATCCGATGCATAAATGACTCGATAATTAATTGATGAAAGCCACGCTACACAAACCCCTTACCGGTGAGGTAGGTTGCGAGCAGACAAGGAGATGCCCATGCCCGCAACATTGTCCTTTACCCTCAAACAGGCTCGGCGTCTGGCGCTGGCCGCCCAAGGGTTCAACGGGCGGCAGCCGCCAGCGGCGATCAAGGCTGTCGCGCTAAATCGCCTGATCGAACGGCTGGGCATTTTGCAGATCGATTCGGTCAATGCGTTGGTGCGTTCGCACTACCTTCCGCTGTTTTCCCGCCTCGGCAATTATTCTTCCGACTTGCTCGACCAGGCTGCCTGGAGTCAGGGCCGTCGACGAACACTATTCGAGTACTGGGGCCATGAAGCCTCGTTGTTGCCACTTTCCTTGTACCCGTTGATGCGTTGGCGCATGCAGCGTGCAAGTCGTGGCGAAGACATTTATCAGCAATTGGCGCGTTTCGGGCGTGAACAGCAAGACACGATTCGGCGGGTGCTGGCTTCGGTTGAGGAGCAGGGCGCGCTTGGCGCCGGGAGCCTGTCGACCCGTCAGGAACGGGCCGGGCCCTGGTGGGACTGGAGCGCGGAAAAGCATGCGCTGGAATGGCTGTTCGCTGCCGGTGAAGTCACCGTTGCCGGACGGCGCGGATTCGAAAGGCTCTACGATCTGCCGGAGCGGGTGATTCCTTCGACGATTCTTGCCCAACCTGAACTGAGTGAAGTTGACGCCCAGCGCGGCCTGTTGCGGCATGCGGCAACGGCCTTGGGGGTCGCTACGGAGAAGGACTTGCGTGACTATTTCCGCCTGAACCCTGTGGACAGCCGCCTGCGTCTGTCTGAGTTGGTCGAGGCCGGTGAATTGCTGACCTGCGAAGTTCAGGGCTGGCGACAACCGGCCTATTGTCTGCCCAAGCCAAAAGTGCCGCGCAAAGTCGCGGCCAGTGCATTGCTCTCGCCGTTCGATTCGCTGGTCTGGGAGCGCAATCGGACCGAGCGGCTGTTTGATTTCCGCTATCGGCTGGAGATCTACACGCCGCAGGACAAGCGCGTCTACGGTTATTACGTCCTGCCGTTTTTGCACAACGAACGGATTGCCGCACGGGTCGATCTGCGCGCCGAACGGGCGACCGGCCGTTTGGCAGTGCATGCTGTGCATGAAGAGGAATCCGGTCTGGATGACGAGGGGATGCTGGCACTGGCGGTCAATCTGCGGCAGATGGCGGATTGGCTGGGGTTGGCGCAGGTTCAGTTGAATTGCCCGCGGGCGAGTGCGGACAGGTTGCGGGTGGCATTGGCGCAGATTGATGGTGACTGAACTGACGCTTTCGCGAGCAAGCCCGCTCCCACATTGAATCGCGTTTGCTCGGGCAACTCGATCAACTGTGGGAGCGGGCTTGCTCGCGAAGGCGGCCTGTCAGGCAAGGAAGACCTTACTGACTCACCGCCGAACCTGCTTCAGTGTCTCGGCAATCAAAAACGCCAGCTCCAGCGACTGATCGGCATTCATCCGCGGGTCGCAATGGGTGTGGTAGCGATCCGACAAACCGTCCTCGGTAATCGGCCGCGCACCACCGATGCACTCGGTGACGTTCTGCCCGGTCATTTCGATATGGATACCACCGGCATAACTGCCTTCGGCTTCGTGCACCTGGAAGAACTGCTTCACCTCGCCAAGGATCTGCGCGAAGTCGCGGGTCTTGTAGCCGCTGCTGGCCTTGATCGTGTTGCCGTGCATCGGGTCGGAACTCCACAGCACCTGCTTGCCTTCACGCTGGACGGCGCGGATAAGCTGCGGCAGGTGATCGCCGACCTTGTTCGCGCCCATCCGTGCGATCAGGTTCAGGCGGCCTGGGTCGTTGTCCGGGTTGAGCATGTCGATCAGGCGAATCAGGTCGTCCGGGTTCATGCTCGGACCGACCTTGACCCCGATCGGGTTGTTCACCCCGCGCAGGAATTCGACGTGGGCACCGTCGAGCTGGCGGGTGCGGTCGCCGATCCACAGCATGTGGGCCGAGCAGTCGTAGTAATCATTGGTCAGGCTGTCGCGCCGCACGAAGGCTTCTTCGTAGTTCAGCAGCAGCGCTTCGTGGGCGGTGAAGAAGCTGGTTTCGCGCAGCTGCGGCGAACTGTCCATGCCGCAGGCGCGCATGAACGCCAGGGTTTCATCGATGCGGTCGGCCAGGTGGCTGTATTTTTCCGCCAGCGCCGAGTTGGCGATGAAGTCCAGGTTCCACTTGTGCACCTGATGCAGATCGGCAAAACCGCCCTGGGCGAACGCGCGCAACAGGTTCAGGGTGGCGGTGGACTGGTGATAGGACTGCAACAGGCGCTCAGGGTCCGGCACGCGGCTTTTTTCGTCGAAACCGATGCCATTGACGATGTCGCCGCGGTAGGCGGGCAGGGTCACGCCATCGATGGTTTCGTCGTTGGCCGAGCGCGGCTTGGCGAACTGCCCGGCCATGCGCCCGACCTTGACCACCGGGCAGCCGGCGGCAAACGTCATCACGATCGCCATCTGCAACAACACCTTGAAGGTGTCGCGAATTTTTGCGGCGGAGAATTCGGCGAAGCTTTCGGCGCAGTCGCCACCCTGCAACAGAAACGCGCGGCCCTGGGTCACCTCGGCAAACTGACGGCGCAACTCCCGGGCTTCACCGGCAAACACCAGTGGCGGATAGCTGGCCAGGGTCTGCTCGACCTGCTGCAAATGCGCGGCATCGGGGTATTGGGGTTGTTGCTGGATCGGCAGGGCGCGCCAGCTGTCGGGGCTCCAGGGTTGGCTCATCACGGTCTCTAGTGTTTTCGCTTGGACGTCCATGTTATCAGCAAATTAGTGCGTGACCTGTTCCCTTCGCTTCGCCGACAATCTCGCCTTTGCCGCTCTCTGCACGCGGTGTTATTGCGTTGCCGGCCCCGGTGACGATCAGGAGATGAAATGACTGAGGAGCGCGTCGAGCATCTGCTCGCCGAGGTACAGGACGAGTTCGGCGTGATTCGTGTGCTGGAAGTGGCCGATTACCGTTTTCTCGAGTTCGGTGATGCCATCGAGCAAAGCTGCGTGTTCACCGCCGATCCGAGCTGGCTCGAATACGACTATACCCGGGCGATGCTGATCGGCGCGCTGTGCCACGAGCATCCGGAAAGCGCACTGTTTCTCGGCCTCGGCGCCGGGACGCTGACTCAGGCCTGTCTCAAGTTCCTGCCGCTGGAAGATGTCGAAGCCATTGAACTGCGCCCGGACGTACCGCGCCTGGCCATTGAGTACCTGGGGCTGGATGACGATCCGCGCCTGTACATCCGCGTTGGCGATGCGCTGGAGTTGCTCGACACTGCCGAGTCAGCGGATCTGATTTTCGTCGACCTCTATACCGATGTCGGTCCGGGTGTCGGGCACCTGGCCTGGAGCTTCCTGGAAAACTGCCAGAAGCGATTGAATCCGGGTGGCTGGCTGGTCATCAATCAATGGGCTACCGATGATGGCAAACCCTTGGGCGCCGCGTTGTTGCGCGGTTTGTACCATCGACATTACTGGGAGCTGCCGGTGAAGGAGGGCAACGTGATTCTGATCGTGCCGTCGGAGCTGGATCAGGAACTGGACATGGACGGCCTGATCACCCGCGCCGAAGCGCTGGCACCGCGGCTGGGGTATTCGCTGGATTCGTTGATCAAGTGCATTCGCCCGGCGACCTGAGTTGTCAGTGATGGCCCGCTCCCACGGGGTCTTGTGGACACCGAAGATCCACTGTAGGAGCGAGCTTGCTCGCGATGGCTTTCTGACTGGCGATAAAGAGCTAAATCCCTTTGAACACCCCAGGCCGTCGCTCCACCATCGACCGCACACCTTCCTTGATATCCTCGCTAGCCATCAACTTCTTGACCAGCGCGGGCAATCCCTGTGCCGCTGCGGTTTCTCCTTCATACCGGGCCTGTCGCGCCGACATCAGCGTCGCCTGCACCCCAAGCGGTGCCTGACGGGCGATCCGCTCGGCCAGTTCAACCGCCCGGGGCAGCAAGTCCTCACTGGCCATGACTTCCTGCACCAGGCCCAAGTGCAGCGCATCACGGGCGTCGAATTCATCCCCGGTCAACAACCAGCGCATGGCATTACCCCAGCCGGCGACCTGATGCAGACGCAGGGTGGCACCGCCGAACGGGAAGATTCCACGCTGCACCTCCATCTGGGCGAACCGGGTGTTGCTGGCGCACAGGTTGATGTCGGCTGCCAGCATCAATTCGATGCCAACGGTCAGGCAATAGCCTTGGGCGGCGACGATTACCGGCTTGTTGACCCTGGGACCTGCGAACACCCCCCACGGATCGCAGCCGCCAGCGGGGACTTGCCAGCCTTCTGCGAGTGTGGCGCTGGCATTGACCAGATCCAGCCCGGCGGTAAAGTGCTCGCCATGACCGAACACCACCGCTACGCGGGCCTCGCTGTCGGCTTCGAACTCGCCATAGGCCAGGCTCAATTCGTTGAGCAGGTCGAGGTCAAAGGCGTTGCGCTTGGCCACCCGATCCAGACCGATCAGGAACACATGACCACGCCGTTCGCGGCTGACTCGACTGGAGCTGGGCTGATTCATGGAGCGATCCTCGGGGTAGGAAAGGCGTGCGGAGACCTGCGGTCTGCACGGCAAAGGGTGAACCGTTTTAGCGCCATCACCCGCAAGGCCGGGCCTTTGAAAAATAGACGGCTGACCGATTATTCGCAAAGCCTGTGACACAACGGTGTACCCGGTGGATTATCGATAAAAAAAGCTCCCTTTTTGGGCGAATTCCGGTATAGTGCGCGCCGGCCTTTAGCCGGGCCGCGTTTAGGTAGAGCAATTCCCCGAAGTCAGCTTCGGCTGCACGTCCGCACCGCGGACTCTCCTTGACGATTCTTTTCATTCATTCGTTTTCGCAAATCCCCGCCGACAAAGCTGCCAGGGCGACTCTTGAGTCTCAACACGGCATGCGCAGCTTTGGAGCATGGGTCTTTGCGGATGCACTTAGAGGCAGACCCATGACCCAGGAAATCGGCGGCTTCGCCGCTCTTGAACTTCATCCCAATATTGTCGCTGCAGTAGTCGCTACCGGCTATGAAGAGCCTTCGGCCATTCAGCAGCAGTCGATCCCGATCATTCTCGCCGGTCACGATATGATTGGTCAGGCGCAAACCGGTACCGGTAAAACCGCTGCCTTTGCTCTGCCAATTCTGCACCGCATTGATCCGTCCAAGCGCGAGCCGCAAGCTCTGATCCTGGCCCCAACTCGTGAGTTGGCGCTACAAGTTGCAACCGCTTTCGAAACCTACGCCAAGCAAATGCCGGGCGTGACTGTTGTGGCTGTCTACGGCGGCGCGCCGATGGGCCCACAACTGAAAGCAATCCGTAATGGCGCACAAATCGTTGTCGCCACTCCGGGCCGTCTGTGCGACCACCTGCGTCGCGACGAAAAAGTACTGGCGACCGTGAACCACCTGGTTCTCGACGAAGCCGACGAAATGCTCAAGCTGGGCTTCATGGACGACCTGGAAGTCATCTTCAAGGCCATGCCGGAAACCCGTCAGACCGTACTGTTCTCGGCTACCTTGCCGCAATCGATCCGTGCCATCGCCGAACGCCACCTGCGCGATCCGAAGCACGTCAAGATTCAGAGCAAGACCCAGACCGTTACCGCGATCGAGCAGGCTCACCTGCTGGTTCACGCTGACCAGAAGACTTCGGCCGTTCTCAGCTTGCTGGAAGTGGAAGATTTCGACGCCCTGATCATGTTCGTACGCACCAAGCAAGCGACCCTGGATCTGGCCAGTGCCCTGGAAGCCAAAGGCTACAAAGCCGCCGCACTGAACGGTGATATCGCCCAGAACCAGCGCGAGCGCGTGATCGACTCCCTCAAGGATGGCCGCCTGGACATCGTTGTGGCGACCGACGTTGCCGCTCGTGGCCTGGACGTTCCACGCATCACTCACGTGTTCAACGTTGACATGCCGTACGATCCTGAGTCCTACGTTCACCGTATCGGCCGTACCGGCCGTGCCGGTCGCGAAGGTCGTGCACTGCTGCTGGTGACTCCGCGCGAGCGCCGCATGCTGCAAGTGATCGAGCGTGTAACCGGTCAGAAGGTTGCTGAAGTTCGCCTGCCGGACGCTCAAGCCGTTCTGGATGCGCGCATCAAGAAGCTGACCAACAGCCTGTCGCCGCTGGTGGCTGAGGCCGAATCGACTCACGGTGATCTGCTGGATCGCCTGACCGCCGACATCGGTTGCAGCCCGCGTGCCCTGGCCGCTGCCCTGCTGCGCAAGGCAACCAACGGTCAAGCGCTGAACTTGGCCGCTATCGAGAAAGAGCGTCCACTGGTGCCGAACAATGCACCGCGTGGCGATCGTCCAGAGCGTTCCGGTGACCGTCCTGAGCGTGGTGACCGCGAGCGTCGCGCTCCGATGCCACTGGGCGAAGGCCGTGCACGTTGCCGTACCGCGCTGGGCGCGCGTGACGGTATCGCTGCCAAGAACCTGCTGGGCGCCATCCTCAACGAAGGTGGTCTGGCGCGTGAAGCGATCGGTCGCATCCAGGTGCGTGACAGCTTCAGCCTCGTCGAGCTGCCGGAAGATGGTCTTGAGAAGTTGCTGACCAAGCTGAAGGACACTCGCGTTGCCGGTAAGCAGTTGAAGCTGCGTCGCTACCGCGAAGATTGATCCGCTCTCGGGCTGATTGATCGAACATGAAAAATCCCCGACTGGTTCGGGGATTTTTTTTGCCTGCTTGTTTGTGGTCGGCGTTTGACTTGTGTTGCTGCCATTCGCGAGCAAGCCCGCTCTCACATTGGAGTGTGATCTCCTGTGGGAGCGGGCTTGCTCCGGGCGGCGTTCCGACGAAGACCGCGACGCGGTCTGGCTGTCAGCCGAAGCGGTAAATGTCCATGCCCAGCGCACCCATGGTGAACCCTTGGTGGGCAATGCTGAACTCCCCCCCGGCCGCGCGGGCGAAGTACAGCGGCAACAAGTGTTCGTCGCTGGGATGGTTGCGCGCGGCATTCGGTGCTTGTGCGCGATAGTCGTGCAGCGCGGCTTCGTCGTTCGCTGCGAGCTTCTCGATCATCCAGTCGCGAAACGCCAGGGCCCAGGGCTCAACGCTCTCGGGACCGGCATGCCAGTCCAGTTCCCGCAGGTTGTGAGTGATGCTGCCGGAGCCGATCAGCAGGACACCTTGCTCGCGCAGGCTGGCCAGCGCGTGGCCAACGCGGGTCTGCAGGGCGGGGCCGCCACGGG
>NZ_JBGLYV010000096.1:0-23701 GCF_047304225.1 Pseudomonas sp. Pseusp3
AGCCCGCTCCCACAGGGGAACGCGTTCCAAGTGTGGGAGCGGGCTTGCTCGCGAAGAGGCCCGCACAGACAACAAAAAAACAATGCCCATCAGAGGCAGCACCTCAAATCACCGTGAGGCCAAAACCGTGATCAAGACCCTGAGTCATCTCCCGCATCCCTACGAGAGTGCAGCCACCCTCGCCGGCCACTTCACCGATCTGGCGCCGCCGCTCAACGAGCGCCAGGCTCACCTGGAAGCCTCGCGTTGCCTGTATTGCTACGACGCGCCGTGCGTGAATGCCTGCCCGAGCGAAATCGACATTCCCTCGTTCATCCGCAACATTGCGCAGGACAATGTGCAAGGCGCCGCACAGAAGATCCTTTCGGCCAACATCCTCGGCGGCAGTTGCGCCCGGGTGTGCCCGACGGAAATCCTTTGCCAGCAAGCCTGCGTGCGCAATAACGCCCACGAGTGTGCGCCGGTCATGATCGGCCTGTTGCAACGCTACGCCGTGGACAACGCCCACTTCAGCGCCCACCCGTTCCAGCGCGCTGCCACCACCGGCAAACGCATCGCCGTGGTTGGCGCCGGTCCCGCCGGACTGTCCTGCGCCCACCGCAGTGCCATGCACGGGCACGACGTGGTGATTTTCGAGGCACGGGAAAAGGCTGGCGGTCTCAACGAGTACGGGATCGCCAAATACAAACTGGTGGATGACTACGCGCAACAGGAGCTTGAGTTCCTGCTGGAAATCGGCGGGATCGAAATTCGCCACGGACAGAAGCTCGGGGACAACCTGACCTTGAGCGAACTGCAGCAACAGTTCGATGCGGTGTTCCTTGGCCTCGGACTCAATGCCAGCAAACAATTGGGGCTGGCCCACGAAGACGCGCCGGGCCTGCTCGCCGCCACCGACTACATCCGCGAACTGCGCCAGGCCGATGACCTGACCCAACTGCCCCTGGCCGACCATTGCATCGTCCTCGGCGCCGGCAACACCGCCATCGACATGGCTGTGCAAATGGCCCGTCTCGGTGCCCGTGACGTGAACCTGGTGTACCGGCGCGGTACCGAAGACATGGGTGCCACCCATCACGAACAGGACATTGCCAAGGCCAATCAGGTACGACTGATGACCTGGGCGCAGCCCGAAGAGGTGTTGCTCGATGACCACGGCCGCGTGCGCGGCATGCGTTTCGCCCGCACCCATCTGGTCGAAGGTCGCTTGCAAACCACCGGTGAAACCTTCGAACTGGCCGCCGACGCGATCTTCAAAGCCATCGGCCAGGCCTTCGACAGCAGCGCCCTCGCCGATCCGCTGGCTCGTGAACTCAAGCGTCAGGGCGAGCGCATAGAAGTCGATGAACAGCTGCGCACCAGCATCCCCGGCGTGTATGCCGGCGGCGACTGCACCAGCCTCGACCAGGACCTTACCGTGCAAGCGGTACAACACGGCAAACGCGCCGCCGAGGCGATCAACGCTCAACTGATGCTCAACGTGGAGGCTGCGTAAATGGCCGATCTATCGATAGTCTTCGCCGGCATCAAAGCGCCCAATCCGTTCTGGCTGGCCTCCGCGCCACCCACCGACAAAGCCTACAACGTGGTCCGCGCCTTCGAGGCCGGCTGGGGCGGCGTGGTCTGGAAAACCCTGGGTGAAGACCCGGCGGCGGTCAACGTGTCGTCGCGCTACTCGGCGCACTTCGGGGCTAACAGGGAGGTACTCGGTTTTAACAACATCGAGCTGATCACCGACCGCTCACTGGAGATCAATCTGCGGGAAATCACCCAGGTCAAAAAGGACTGGCCGGACCGTGCGCTGATCGTGTCGTTGATGGTGCCCTGCGTCGAAGAATCCTGGAAAAACATCCTGCCGCTGGTGGAAGCGACCGGTGCCGACGGCATTGAGCTGAATTTCGGTTGCCCCCACGGCATGCCGGAACGGGGCATGGGCGCGGCAGTCGGCCAGGTGCCGGAATACGTGGAACAGGTCACGCGCTGGTGCAAGACGTATTGCACACTGCCGGTGATCGTCAAACTCACGCCGAACATCACCGACATCCGTGTCGCCGCCCGCGCGGCCCACCGTGGCGGTGCCGATGCGGTGTCGTTGATCAATACCATCAACTCGATCACCAGCGTCAACCTCGAACGCATGGTCGCCAACCCCATGGTCGGCAGCCAGAGCACCCACGGCGGCTACTGTGGCTCGGCCGTCAAGCCGATTGCCCTGAACATGGTCGCCGAAATCGCCCGTGATCCGCAGACCCAGGGCCTGCCCATCAGCGGCATTGGCGGCATCGGCAACTGGCGCGACGCGGCGGAATTCATCGCACTGGGCAGCGGCGCGGTGCAGGTGTGCACGGCGGCGATGCTGCATGGCTTCCGGATTGTCGAAGACATGAAGGACGGTTTGTCCCGCTGGATGGACAGTCAGGGCTACGCCAGCATCTCGGAGTTTTCCGGCCGCGCGGTGGGCAATACCACGGACTGGAAGTACCTGGACATCAACTACCAGGTGATCGCGAAGATCGATCAGGAGGCGTGCATTGGCTGTGGTCGTTGCCATATCGCCTGTGAGGACACCTCGCACCAGGCTGTGGCCAGCCTCAAGCAGGCAGATGGCACCCACAAGTATCAAGTGATCGATGAGGAATGCGTGGGCTGCAACCTGTGCCAGATCACCTGCCCGGTGCAGGACTGCATCGAGATGGTGCCGGTGGAGACTGGCAAGCCGTTCCTGGACTGGAATCATGATCCGAGGAATCCGTATCATGTCAGCCCTTGAAATCCGCGGTGCCTGAACTGGCGCCTTCGCGAGCAAGCCCGCTCCCACAGGGATCTGTGTCGAACACAAATTTTGTGAACACCAGAGAACCTGTGGGAGCGGGCTTGCTCGCGAAGAGGCCAGCAGCCACACCACCCGACCTCACGGCTCCAACCCGATCCCCCGCAAAATCACACTGGTCACCGTCTGCACTGCTTTTTCAAATTGCATGTCCGACAGCGGCTGATGGTCGTTGAGGATATTCACTTGGTGATCGAAGTCGGCGTAGTGCTGGGTCGAGGCCCAGATCATGTACAGCAGGCTCGACGGCTCCACCGGCAGGATGCGTTTGTCATCCACCCACTGGCGGATTTTCGCTTCCTTCATCTTGGCCCAGTCGTACAGGCTCGCGTCCAGCGCTGCGCCGAGGGTCGGCGCGCCATGGATGATTTCGTTGGCCCAGACTTTCGAACCATAAGGCCGGCTGCGGGAATGGTTCATCTTGGCGCGGATGTAGCTGCTGAGCACCACACGCGGGTCATCGAACATCTCGAAGCACAGGGCGTCCTGCTTCCAGACCTCCAGCAAATCGAACAGCACCGCGCTGTACAGTTCGGTCTTGGTGCTGAAGTAGTAATGCAGGTTGGAACGCGGCAGTTGCACTTCGGCGGCGATATCGGCCATGGCGGTGCTGCCGAAGCCCTTTTCAGCGAAGACTTTTTCCGCCCCCAGCAGAATCTTTTCGACGTTACTGCGACGAATCTCGATCTTGTGATTGCCCATGCGGGTCCCCGACAACAACGTTGAACAAGACTAGCATCCGCTCTGGACCGCGGCGACAGGGGAAAACGAAACTTCGTACAGCCGCTGTCGTAACGCTAAACTCTGTGCACCTGGAAATTGCCTGAGGAACTCACGATGCTGCTCAAGAAAACCCTGACCGTCGCAGCCCTGCTCGGCTCGCTGCTCGCCGCTTCTTCGGTGTTTGCCCATGCGCACCTGAAAAGCCAGACACCGGCCGCCAACAGCACCGTGACCGCGCCAACGGAGTTGCGCCTGGAGTTCTCCGAGGGTGTCGAGGCCAGTTTCACCAAAGTCACGCTGACCAGGGATGGCGCACCGGTGGCGGTCAAAGCGCTGACCACCGAAGGCAGCGACAAGAAGACCCTGATCGTCACCCCGGCCGCGCCGCTAACCGCCGGAGCCTACAAGGTCGAATGGCACGCCGTGTCGGTCGACACTCACAAAAGCGAAGGTGCCTACGCCTTCAAGGTTGGCCAGTAATTCATGGCGAGCGCGCTGGTGCTGTGCCGCTTCCTGCATTTCATCGTGGTGTTGATGCTGTTCGGAAGCTGGGTGTTCAGGCCGTTGCTGGCGAATGGCGAAACCGCACTGGATCAGCGGCTGGCACGGACCTCCCATTGGCTGGCCGCAGTGGCGCTGGGCAGCGGGGTCTGTTGGTTGTTGCTGGTTACCGCAAGCATGGCCGGGGCCTGGGACGCAGCCTTCGA
This sequence comes from Pseudomonas sp. Pseusp3, assembly GCF_047304225.1. Classification (NCBI taxonomy): domain Bacteria; kingdom Pseudomonadati; phylum Pseudomonadota; class Gammaproteobacteria; order Pseudomonadales; family Pseudomonadaceae; genus Pseudomonas; species Pseudomonas sp. Pseusp3. Next base: position 4,261 of record NZ_JBGLYV010000096.1, read on the forward strand.
TCCGCCGACCCTGCACCTGGTGCTGGGCAGTACCTTTTTCGGTCAGGTCTGGCGCTGGCATCTGCTGATTAACATCGCGTTGCTGGTGGTGTTGCTGACACCGCTAAGCGCCAGCCTTGCGCCGCGTCTGATCCTCAGCGGTCTGCTGGTGGCCACGCTGGCCCCGGTCGGTCACGGCGCCATGCTCGACGGCACCGCCGGGCAATTGTTGATACTCAATCAGCTCATTCACCTGATGTGCGTGGGTGCCTGGCTCGGCGGCTTGATGTTGCTGGTGATGATTCTGCGACAGCCTGCCGGGCATTCGATCCGCTTGATGTTGCAGCGCTTCAGCGGCGTCGGCTACGGGTTGGTCGCCGGGCTGCTGATCACCGGGCTGATCAATGTGCGGGTGCTCACCGGGGCCTTCTGGCCAACGCCGCTGTTCACCGGGTTCGCCTTGATCCTGTTGATCAAGGCGTTGCTGGTGACGGCGATGCTGGGCCTGGCGTTGTTCAATCGCTTGCGGATCAATGATTGCGAGCAGCGCCTGCAAACACTGCGCACCAGTGTGATGCTGGAGTGGATGCTGGGGCTTGGCGCAGTGGCGGCCGTTTCATTGCTGGGCACCCTGCCCCCGATGATTTCCAACTGACCGCCCCATCCCCTGTAGGAGCGAGCTCGCTCGCGATGAACCCGACAACGCCGAGGGGCATCAGGATTCCAGCGTTATCGTTGACGACCATCGCGAGCGAGCTCGCTCCTACAGGGTAGGTATTCCAAATCTGAAAGTTGACCCCGGCAGGCATGAAACGCCCCTCCATCGATTTCCACCAGTGATGACCATGATGCCCACGCTTCTCGAACTCAAAGACGAACTCACCCACCTCACCCTCGCCCCGGAACTCGGCGCCAGCATCGTCAACTGGACTGTCCGCAGCACCGGGCAACCCTTGTTGCGCCACAGTGACGCCGATGCCCTGAACACGGGATTGCCCGGCAAACTTGGCTGCTTTCCCCTGATCCCCTGGTCCAATCGCATCGCCGAAGGTGGATTCGATTGCCCCGACGGCTGGCTGGCCCTGACGCCCAACAGCCTCACCGATCCCCTGCCGATTCACGGCAGCGCCTGGCAGCAGCCGTGGGACGTGGTTGCCCAATCTGAAGATGAAGTGATCCTGCAACTCGACAGTGCAATGCCTTTCGCCTATCGCGCCCGGCAACGTTTGCATTTGAGCGAGGGCAAGCTGAGCATCGAACTGCAGGTCACGCACCTGGCTGAAAAGCCTGCGTGGTATGGCTTGGGACTGCATCCGTACCTGCCGCGCACCGCTAACACCCGACTACAGGCACCGGCCCGGCACGTATGGTTGTGCGACGAGGCAAAACTGCCGACAGTACTCAGCGCGTTGCCGCTCGAGTGGGATTTCCAACAACTCAAGTCATTGCCCGAAGCGCTGGTGGACAACGGCTTCTGCGAATGGGACGGCCATTGCCTGATCCGTCAGCCCGACCTTGGCCATGAACTGCAATGCCGGGTCACCGGTAGCGATTACTACCTGCTTTATTGCCCGGTTGGCCTGGACTTTTTCTGCATCGAACCGGTGAGCCACCCGGTCAACGCGCACCACCTGCCCGGTCGGCCGGGGTTGCGTCTACTGGAACAGGGGCAGTCCACCGGGCTGGGTTTCACCCTGCAGTATCGGCCGCTTCAGGCAGATGCCCCCAACAGTTGACTCAACACCGCTCGCAACTTGCCGGGCTTCACCGGCTTGTTCAGCAACGGTGCGTTGAGCCGCTGTAACGCACGCCGACAATGGTCGGTGCGGTCGGCAGTAATAATCACCGCGGGAATGTTCTGGTTGAAATGCTCGCGCAAATGTCGCACCACATCACAGCCGACCACCGCGTGATCGAGATGATAGTCCGCGAGAATCAGCTCCGGCGCCTGCCCGCGTAATGCCGCCAACGCAGACGCTTCATCGGTGGCGGTCAGAACGTCGCAGCCCCACTGCCCGAGCAACGCGCTCATGCTTTCGAGAATGCTCACTTCGTTGTCGATCACCAGCAGACGGCGGCCCGGCAGCGGGTTGCCGGTGCCCGGTTGCGGCACCGTCTGGCTCACAGGTAACGGAACCTCGCGGGATATCGGTACCTCGATGCTGAACATCGACCCACGCCCCGGCATCGAGTACACGCCGACTTTATAGCCGAGGATCTTGGCGATGCGCTCGACAATCGCCAGCCCCAGGCCCACGCCCTTGCGGTCAGCGGCACGGCCGACGTCCAGCTGGTTGAACTCGAGGAAGATCGAATCGAGCCGGTCTGCGGCGATGCCACGGCCGGTGTCCCAGACCTCCAGGCGCAACATCTCGCCTCGACGCCTTGCCCCCAGCAGGATGCTGCCTTCATCGGTGTAGCGGCAGGCATTGCTGAGGAAATTGCGCAGGATCCGCGTCATCAGGCGCAAGTCGGTGCTGATGGCGTAATCGGCCATGCGCACCCGCAGGTTCAAGCCGGCCGCCTGCGCGACGGACTGAAACTCCGAGACCAGCGGCCCGAGCAGTTCGTCGAGACGGTATGGCGCGATGTCCGGCTTGACCGCAGCCTGATCGAGCCGGGAAATGTCGAGCAGATCCGTCAACAGGTCTTCGGCCCCTTCCAGGGCCTGGTGAGTGCGTTCCACCAGCACCTGTTCGGTTTCCGGCAACTTGCGTTCGCGCAAGGTCGAAATCAGCAACCGTGCGGCATTCAGCGGTTGCAGCAGGTCGTGGCTGGCGGCGGCGAGGTATTTGTCCTTGCTGTGATTGGCGGCCTCGGCGGCATCGCGGGCGTCGCGCAAGGCCTCGGCGATCTGTTTACGCTGGATGATCTGCTGCTGAAGGTTACGGTTGGCTTCGAGCAGTTCATTGGTGCGTGCGATGACGCGCAGCTCCAGTTCGTCATTGAGTTGCTGCAGGCGTTGCTGGGCCTGCTTGCGCTCGGTGATATCGGAAACGAACCCCTCCACCAGCCCTTCCTGGCCGGGCTTGAGCAGCAGGTTCATCAACACATCGAGGTGACTGCCGTCCTTGCGACGCAAGCGGGTTTCATAGCCGTGCAGGCTGCGCTGGTGTCTGAGGATCTCGACGATGTTTTCCAGCTCCTGCGCACCGTCGACAAACAGGGCGCCGGCCAGGTCGGTCAGGGAGAACAGCACCTCCTGCGGGTCCTGGTAGCCAAGCATGCGTGCCAGCGCCGGGTTGGCGGCGCGCATGCCATCGTGCAGGCTGGCCTGGAAGATCCCGTGCACCGCATTTTCGAACAGCCACTTGTAGCGATTACGCTCGGCCTCCAGATCATCCAGGCGCGCAGCCAGTTCCGGGTAATGACTCTTGCGGGCCGAATGGCTGCCTAACCCCAGCAGCCCGGCCAGGGCCCGTTGTTGCTCGTCAGAGGGCTTCGCCATAGACGACCTCGACATCACGCTGGCTGGATTCGCGCGGGTTGGTCAGGATGCACGGATCGTCCATGGCATGTTGCGACAGGAACGGAATGTCGGAGGTCCTGACGCCATGCAAACCGAGGGTTTCGTGAAAGCCGATGGCATGCTTGAGCGCGATCAGGTGTTCCACCAGACGCCCGCAGATCTGCCGGTGATTCAGGCCCCGGCAGTCGATGCCGAAGGTCTCGGCGATCACTTTGAAGCGCTCCGGTGCCGAGTTGTAATTGAAGGCCACCACGTGTTCGACGAGCACCGCGTTGCACAGGCCGTGGGGCAGGTCGAGAAAGCCGCCGAGGCTGTGGGACATGGCATGCACGGCACCGAGGATTGCGTTGGAAAATGCCAGCCCGGCCTGCATGCTGCCGAGCATGATCTTCTCGCGCAGGGCGATGTCGGTCGGGTTGGCGATCATTTGCACCAGGTTGCCATTGATCAGGCGCATCGCCTCCAACGCGTGAGGGTCGGTCAGCGGCCCATGGCCGGTGGACACGAACGCTTCGATGGCATGCACCAACGCGTCGATGCCAGTACAGGCCGACAGGAACGGGTCCATGCTCAGGGTGGTTTCCGGGTCGATCAGCGAAACGTCCGGCACCACCGCCTTGCTGACGATGGAGAACTTCATGCGTTCCTGCTGGTTGGAAATGATCACGAATTGCGAGACGTCGGCCGAGGTGCCGGCAGTGGTCGGAATCAGGATCAGCGGCGGGCTGGGCACGCGGATGGTGTCCACGCCCTCGAATTCGAGAATGCTGCGGCCATGGGCGACGACGATGCCGATGCCCTTGCCGCAGTCCATCGGGCTGCCGCCACCGACGGCGACGATCACGTCGCAGTGGTTTTCCCGGTACAGTTCGGCGCCGCGCATCACCTCTTCGACCCGCGGGTTGGGCGAAACATCGCTGTAAAGGCAGTATTCGATGCCCAGCGCCTGCAGGCTGGCTTCGACATCGGCGACCCAGCCGGCGGCAATCACGCCGGGATCGCTGACCACCAGGACCTTGCGCGCGCCAAAGGTCTTGGCATAGTTGCCGACATTGTGCCGGCTACCGGCACCGAAGATGATTTCAGGCGAAACGAATTTACGCAGCTGGTTGAGACTCTGGCTCATTGGAAAGCCTGTTTTTATTGTTTTGGAAGGTAAAAGCCACACTAAACCATCCAGCTGCGAATGCAATCAGACCAATGGGTAGCACTGATTTTGGATTCACCGCAGATCCCTGTGGGAGCGGGCTTGCTCGCGAAAGCGGAGTGTCAGTCACCCTCTCTATTGACTGACAGGGCCTCTTCGCGAGCAAGCCCGCTCCCACAGGGGATCTGTGTGGCCTGACTCATCCGCGGTAGATCAGCCGCGACGTCTTCTCATTGCGCAACGTCAGGTGTTCCATGCCCAACCCCGGTGCCTCGGCTTCTTCGCGGGCCTTGAGAATCACACCGTGGTGCGCGGACTTGCTGCACACCGGGTCGGCATTGGTGGCGTCACCGGTGAGCATGAAGGCCTGGCAGCGGCAGCCCCCCAGGTCCTTGTGCTTTTCGTCGCAGGAGTGGCACGGCTCCTTCATCCAGTCATCGCCGCGAAAACGGTTGAAGCCGAACGAGTCGTTCCAGATGTGCTCGATGCTGTGCTCGCGCACGTTGGGAAACTGTACCGGCAATTGCCGGGCGCTGTGGCAAGGCAATGCCGTGCCATCGGGGGTGATGTCGAGAAACAGGTTGGCCCAGCCGTTCATGCAGGTCTTGGGACGCTCTTCGTAGTAGTCGGGGGTGACGAAGATCAGCTTGCACGGGTGACCCTGTACCTCAAGCCGCTGGCGATACTCGTTGGTGATGCGCTCGGCCCGTTGCAGTTGTTCGCGGGTCGGCAGCAAGCCGACGCGATTGAGTTCAGCCCAGCCATAGAACTGGCACGTGGCGAGTTCTACAAAGTCCGCTTCCAGTTCCAGGCACAACTCGATGATCTGTGCGATCCGGTCGATGTTGTGCCGATGGGTGACGAAGTTCAGCACCATCGGATAGCCCTGGGCTTTCACCGCCCTGGCCATCGCGAGTTTCTGGGCGAAGGCCTTGCGCGAGCCGGCCAGCATGTTGTTCACCGCTTCGTCGGCGGCCTGGAAACTGATCTGGATATGGTCCAGCCCGGCCACCTTGAAGTCGCGCACCTTCTGCTCGGTCAGGCCGATGCCGGAGGTGATCAGGTTGGTGTAGTAGCCCATGTCCCGCGCGGCCTTGATCAGTTCGGCGAGGTCCTGGCGTACCAGCGGCTCGCCACCGGAAAAGCCCAATTGCGCGGCGCCCATGTCCCGTGCGTCGCGGAACACGCGGATCCATTCTTCCGTGCTCAGTTCCTCGCCGTGCCGGGCAAAATCCAATGGATTGGAACAGTACGGGCATTGCAGCGGGCAGCGGTAAGTCAACTCGGCGAGCAGCCACAACGGCGGTCCGGGCAGCGCCTTACTCGATCCAGAATTGCGCATGGGCCACCTCCAGAAACGCCAGCACGTCTTCGTCGATCCCCGGTACGCCGGGGAAATTCGCGCTCAATCGATCAATGATCGCCGCCACGCTGCGCTGGCCATCCACCAGGTCGAGAATCTGTCCGGCACTGCTGTTGAGCTTGATCATGCCTTCGGGGTACAGCAGCACATGGCAGGCCTGACGGGGCTCCCATTGCAGGCGAAAACCGCGACGCAAGGCCGGTGACTGCTGGCGATTGATCAGGCTCACAGGGCGATCCCCCGGTGCCAGACGTTATCGCCGGTGACCGTATGGTACGGCGGACGCTCCAGCTCGTAGGCCATGCTCATGGCATCGAGCATGCTCCACAGCACGTCGAGCTTGAATTGCAGAATCTCCAGCATGCGTCGTTGCCCCTCGGCCGTCACGTAGTGCGCCAGGGTGATGCGCAAGCCATGCTCGACATCGCGCCGCGCCTGGCTCAGGCGCGTGCGGAAATAGTCGTAGCCTGCGACGTCGATCCACGGGTAATGGGTGGGCCAGGCGTCGAGTCGCGATTGATGGATCTGCGGGGCAAAGAGTTCGGTCAGCGAACTGCTGGCCGCTTCCTGCCAGCAGGCGCGACGGGCGAAGTTGACGTAGGCATCCACCGCAAATCGCACCCCGGGCAACACCAGCTCCTGGGACAGAATCCGCTCGCGATCCAGCCCCACGGCTTCGCCCAGGCGCAGCCAGGCTTCGATACCGCCCTCGCTGCCGGGGACACCGTCGTGGTCGAGAATCCGTTGCAGCCATTCCCGGCGCACGTCGCGGTCCGGGCAGTTGGCCAGGATCGCGGCGTCTTTCAGCGGAATGTTGACCTGGTAATAGAAACGATTGGCGACCCAGCCCTGGATCTGCTCGCGGCTGGCGCGGCCGGCGTACATGGCCTGGTGGAACGGGTGATGGATATGGTAGTAGGCGCCCTTGGCACGCAGGGCGGCTTCGAATTCTTTGGGGGACATCGGGGTCTCGGTCATTGGGGTACTCCTGGAAGCGCTGCGGTGTCTGGTCTGGCCTCTTCGCGAGCAAGCCCGCTCCCACAGGGGTCAGGGTTGAACACAATTTTTTGATCGAAACAGATCCATTGTGGGAGCGGGCTTGCTCGCGAAGAGGCCGTCGACTACAACTCAATACCCATGCCGTCATAAGCCACTTCGATCCCCCGCCGCTCCAGCAACGCCCGCTCGGTCGAGTTTTCATCAAGGATCGGATTGGTGTTGTTGATGTGGATCAGCACCTTGCGCTGGCGGTTGAAACCCTCCAGCACTTCAAGCATCCCGCCGGGGCCGCTTTGTGCGAGGTGCCCCATTTCGCTGCCCAGGCTCTGGCCGACTTCACAAAGACGCATCTCATCGTCACGCCACAGCGTGCCGTCCAGCAGCAGGCAATCGGCACGCTGCATCCAGCCCAGCACTTCATCGTCGATTTGCCCAAGGCCCGGTGCATAGAACAGCGAGGCGCCGTTGCGCAGGTCTTCAATGAACAGGCCAATGGTGTCGCCCGGTTGCGGGTTGCCGCGATTGGGCGAATACGGTGGCGCGTTGCTCACCAGGGGAATCGCACGAAATTGCAAATGCTCGCAGGCCGGGATGCCGAACGGCTGGCGATCGAGACCGACCGGTTGCCATTGCAATCCGCCGTTCCAGTGCCCAAGCACCTCGAACAAAGGGAAACCACTGCTCAGGTCCTGATGCACGCGCTCAGTGCACCACACCGCATGCGGACAGCCTTCGCGCAGACTGAGCAAACCGGTGCAATGGTCGATCTGGCTGTCCAGCAGCACGATGCCGGCGATGGCGCTGTCACGCAGTCGCCGCGCCGGTTGCAAGGGCGCAAAACTCTCGAATTGCGCGCGAATGTCCGGTGAAGCGTTGCACAGCACCCACGCCACACCGTCGTCACTCAGGGCAATCGACGACTGCGTACGGCGCTGTGCCTGGAGGCTGCCATTGCGCACACCGGCGCACTGGCGGCAATTGCAGTTCCACTGTGGGAAGCCACCGCCGGCTGCGGAACCAAGAACGCGAATGTACATGGCAGATGCTCCACAAGGCAGGCCCGGCCAACGCTTCGGCTGGCCGGGTGATCAATCAACGGTTGGCGAAATACATCGTCACTTCGAAGCCAATGCGCAGATCGGTAAACGCGGGTTTAGTCCACATGGGTCATTCCTCTTCTTGTGCCCGGGTGATTCCGGTAATGCCATTAATGCACGGGGCGTCGAGTGCCCGAATGCTACTTTCGAAGGAGTTTCGGGGGTGATTTGGTAGGGGGTGTGCGATCGTCATGTACACACAAATACTGTAGGAGCGAGCTTGCTCGCGATGGTCGTCAACGATAACGCGGGAAGCCTGGTGCCCCGTGGCGTTCTCGGGATCATCGCGAGCAAGCTCGCTCCTACAGAGTGCTTGCCATCAGTGCGAAATCAGAAGAACCCCAGCGGATTGATGTCGTAGCTCACCAGCAGGTTTTTGGTCTGCTGATAGTGGTCGAGCATCATCTTGTGGTTTTCCCGACCGACGCCGGACTTCTTGTAGCCACCAAACGCCGCGTGCGCCGGGTACAGGTGGTAGCAGTTGGTCCACACGCGCCCGGCCTTGATCGCCCGGCCCATGCGGTAGGCGCGGTTGATGTCGCGGGTCCACAGGCCGGCGCCGAGGCCGAACTCGCTGTCGTTGGCGATGGCCAAGGCTTCAGCTTCGTCCTTGAAGGTGGTAACACCCACCACCGGGCCGAAGATTTCTTCCTGGAACACACGCATCTTGTTGTGCCCCTTGAGCAGCGTCGGCTGGATGTAATAACCACTGGACAGGTCGCCCTCCAGGCGTTCGGCCGCGCCACCGGTGAGCAGTTCGGCGCCCTCCTCCTGGGCAATGCTCAGGTACGAGAGGATCTTGTCGTATTGCTGCTCGGAAGCCTGGGCACCGACCATGGTTTCGGTGTCCAGCGGGTTGCCGCGCTTGATCTTGACGATCTTCTTCATCACCTCGGCCATGAACGGCTCGTAGATCGACTCCTGCACCAGCGCCCGGGACGGGCAGGTGCAGACTTCGCCCTGGTTGAAGAACGCCAGCACCAGGCCTTCGGCGGCTTTTTCGATGAACGCAGGTTCCGCGCTCATGATGTCTTCGAAGAAGATGTTCGGCGACTTGCCGCCCAGTTCGACGGTGCTGGGAATGATGTTCTCGGCGGCGCAATGCATGATGTGCGCGCCCACCGGGGTCGAACCGGTGAACGCGATCTTGGCGATGCGCTTGCTGGTGGCCAGGGCTTCGCCGGCTTCGCGACCGAAGCCCTGGACGATGTTCAGTACGCCCGCCGGCAGCAGGTCGGCGATGAGCTCAGCGAAGACCATGATCGACAGCGGCGTCTGCTCGGCAGGCTTGAGCACGATGCAGTTGCCCGCAGCCAGGGCCGGGGCGAGTTTCCAGGCGGCCATCAGCAGCGGGAAGTTCCAGGGAATGATCTGCCCGACCACGCCCAGCGGCTCATGGAAGTGATAGGCCGTGGTCAGCTCGTTGATCTCGGCGGCGCCGCCTTCCTGGGCGCGGATGCAGCCTGCGAAGTAACGGAAGTGGTCGGCCGCCAGCGGCACGTCGGCGTTGAGGGTTTCGCGCACGGCCTTGCCGTTGTCCCAGGTTTCGGTGACGGCCAGCACCTCAAGGTTCTGCTCGATGCGATCAGCGATTTTCAGCAGCACCAGGGAGCGGTCCTGGGCCGAGGTCTTGCCCCAGGCGTCGGCAGCGGCATGGGCAGCGTCGAGGGCCTTGTCGATGTCGGCGGCGCTGGAGCGCGGGAATTCGGCAATTACTTCGCCGTTGACCGGTGAGGTGTTGGTGAAGTACTCGCCATTGATCGGGGCAACGAACTCGCCACCGATGAAGTTGCCGTAGCGCGGCTTGAAGGTAATGACGGCACCTGGGGTTCCGGGTTGTGCGTAGATCATGATGGGCCTCTGTCTGGGTCGGAGCCTGTCGTGCTGACAGGCGATGAGCCGATACTAGAGAGCCCCGCGTGCCAGACGAATGCATCGTTGGCAGGAGGGGCTCTCGTTATTTGGTCGTAGATTCTGCACCGCCCCCTGTAGGAGCGAGCTTGCTCGCGATGGTCGTCAACGATAACGCTGGAAGCCTGACACCCCACGGCGTTCTCGGGTTCATCGCGAGCGAGCTCGCTCCTACAGGTTTGTGGTGGATCAGTGTTTGGCTACCAGGTCCTTGGGCAGCTTGAAGGTCCAGAGCATGCCGCCCTGGTTGAAGTCCTTCACCCGCTTGGCCACTTCGCCACCCCACAACGGTACGGCGCCGCCCCAGCCGGAGAGCACCGAGACATACTGTTCGCCGTCCATTTCCCAGGTCACGGGCGAGCCGAGCACACCGGAACCGGTCTGGAACTCCCAGACCTTCTCGCCCGTCTTGGCGTTGAACGCCTGCAGGAATCCTTCAGGCGTACCGGTGAACACCAGGTTGCCCTTGGTGGTCAGCACCCCGCCCCATAGCGGCGCGTAGTTCTTGTGGCGCCACACTTCCTTGCCGGTTTTCGGATCGATGGCCCGCAACACGCCGATGTAGTCTTCGTTCAATGGCTTGATGGTGAATCCGGCGCCGAGGAACGCCGCGCCTTTCTTGTAGGCGATGCCTTCGTTCCAGATGTCCATGCCCCATTCGTTGGACGGTACATAGAACAGCCCGGTGTCTTGGTTGTAAGCCATCGGCATCCAGTTTTTCGCGCCGAGGAACGCCGGCGCCACGAAGACCGAACTGCCCTTGGCTTCGGAGCCCGGGGCACCGGGACGGCTGGCTTCGTTGTAGATCGGCCGGCCGGTTTTATCCAGGCCGGTGGCCCAGGTGATCTTGTCCACGAACGGGAAACCACGGATGAATTTGCCGTTGGTACGATCCAGCACGTAGAAGAAACCGTTACGGTCGGCAGTGGCCGCCGCCTTGATCTCTTTACCGCCTTCGCTGTAATTGAACGACACCAGCTCGTTCACGCCGTCGTAGTCCCAACCGTCGTGGGGCGTGCTCTGGAAGTGCCACTTGATGGTGCCGTCGTCTGGATTGAGTGCCAGGCGCGATGAAGAGTAGAGGTTGTCGCCAGGGCGCAGGTGCGAGTTCCACGGTGCCGGGTTACCGGTACCGAACAGCAGCAGGTTGGTTTCCGGGTCGTAATAGCCGCCAAGCCAAGGGGCCGCGCCACCGGTTTTCCAGAGATCGCCCGGCCAGGTCTTGCCCGCCTCGCCACCGGAGATGCCGTTTTCCACCGCTTTGCCGTCCTTGTAGACGTAGCCCATATGGCCTTCGACCGTCGGCCGGGTCCACAGCAGGTCACCGTTTTTCGGGTCGTAGGCCTCGATCTTGCCCACCACGCCGAACTCGCCTCCGGCCACGCCGGTAATCAGTTTGCCGTTGATCACCAACGGCGCGGCGCTGATCGAGTAGCCTTCCTTGTGGTCGGCGACTTTCTTGCTCCAGACCACCTTGCCGGTGTCCTTGTTCAGTGCCACGAGCTTGGCGTCGAGGGTGCCGAAGATCACCAGGTCGCCATACAGCGCGACGCCACGGTTGATCACGTCGCAGCAGGGGCGTATGTCATCCGGCAGGCGCGCATCGTATTGCCAGAGCTTCTTGCCGGTGCGCGCATCCACGGCGAACACCCGCGAGTAGGAACCGGTCATGTACATCACGCCGTCCTTGACCATCGGCTGCGCTTGTTGACCACGCTGTTTTTCACCACCGAAGGAAAACGCCCATGCCGGTCGCAGCTCCTTGACGTTGTCGACATTGAGAATGTCCAGCGGGCTGTAGCGCTGCCCCTGGACACCCAGGCCGTTGGTCACGACCTGCTCGGGATTCTTCGGGTCCTGGAGAATGTCCTGGTCGGAAACCCCGGCCAATGCCTGGCCGGACAACAGCATGGCACTGAGCAGCAGGCTCAGGACGAAGGGCTGGCGACGTGCGGGTTGAGTCATGACGGCTTCCTCTGCAATTTTTGTTATGCCCGGAAAATTTTCCCGGTCTGGTGCAGATTCTTGGGCGCCGCCGCCCTGGCAACAATTGCCCGCAGTGTGGAGTTTTCTAGTTCCTTGGTAGCGGGTCGAGTGAGATGGACACTCGATTTTGTGAACGACACCGCCCCCCTGTAGGAGCGGGCTTGCTCGCGAAAAACGTCAGACCACCGCGTTCATCCAGGCAGCTTGCGTTATCGTTAATGTCCATCGCGAGCAAGCTCGCTCCTACAGGAAAGCGTCATTTGCCGGCGGCAGAATCGACCCGGGTCATCTGCCCGCGCTCGTAACGCGGGTACAAATGGCTGACGCTGCGAATCAGTTCGTATCGGCTCAGGTTGATCCCGGCAAAACGTTCGGGGATGGGGCTGCGGATCATCTCGGCCATGTCGCTGCCATTGGCGGCGCCGTTGCGCATAAGCTGATCGAGCCAGGTCAGGTAATCGCGCATCTGCTCGAAGGGTCGTGGATCGCTTGCCACCGGTCCATGACCCGGCACGACCAGCGTCCAGGGCAAGTCTTGCAGGGCCGCGATATCCGCCAGCCACCGTGACAGCCCCGGACTGTTGGGCGTGGTCAGCGCCCGTTGATAAAACACCAGGTCCCCGGCAAACAGCACACCGGTTTGCTGGTCGAGAATAGCCAGATCCGCGCCCGTATGCCCACCCAGGCTCAGCAGACGCAAATCGTGATTCCCAAAACTTTTCACGCCGGGTGTCAGCACCTGGGTGGGCAATACCATTTCAGTGCCGCGCATCCAGTCGCCGACCATTCGATACAGGTTCTCGGTCATGGCATCGCCTTGCTGGTGCATCAGCCCGGTGGTGCCGGCCAAGGCACCGATCGGCACGTCGGTGAAGGCCTGATTGCCCAGCACATGGTCCGGGTGATGGTGAGTCAGCAACACCTGGATCACCGGCTTGTCGGTGGTGGCGGCAATCGCCTTGCGCAGCGCTTCGCCGTAACGCTTCGACGGCCCGCTGTCGATCACTACCACACCACGCTCGGTGACAATGAACGCGGTGTTGACGATGTTGCCGCCGTTGGCCTTGGCGAAATTATCCGTGCTGCCTTCCAGCAACCAGGTGTCCTGGGCGATCTGCCGGGGCTTGAGCGAGTACTCGAGGTCGGCCAGGGTCGGCAGACTGACGCACAACACCATCAGCAGTATCCAGCGCATGCCACGCTCCTTATGGTCAGGGAATTGATGCATCAAACACATTGCCGCTGTTGTCCCGTAAAAACAGGCTGGTTTGCCCTGCCCCTTCGATGTCGAAGGCCAGGTTGGGGTTTTCGCTGACGGCGGGAAACAACTCCAGCCGGGCCAGCACCTGGTCGCTGCGGTCGCGCAGCTCGGCATGGTTGATGAAGAATTCCGGAATGCCGCTGACCATGCCGTTGTCCATGGGATGGGCCACCTGCAAACGCAAACGGCTGAACTCGCCACGGGGATAGCGGCCGCCGAACACTTCGCCGATGTGCTCCTCCCAGCCGGGCTGGCTGCGTACCACGCTCGGCGCGGTGCAGCCGCCACCCGCCGCGTCGATCAGGGTCGAACCGACGTGCCACAGGCCGTCACGGGTCAACACCGCCGCGCGCAAGGGTGTGGCCTGTTCGATGCGAATGCGCAACGACAGCCAGGGTAAAACGGAATCCAGCGGCTGGAAGTCGACGATTTTCGGCAAAGGGTTCAGCTCTGCCCAGGCGAGGATTTTCACCACCTCGCCATTGAACGCCCGGGCATCGATTTCCAGCGGCACCTGCCGGGCATCTTCGGCAAACGGCGGCGCCAGCAACTTGACCCGATCATCGAAAACGAACGGCGCATTGCCAAGAAACTGCTTGTGATAGAACGTCCACATCACCGATGGCACCGGATCCTTGCCGGGATCGATATCGGCGGCCTGGGCCGCCAGGCTTAACCAGCAGGCCAACAGACAACTCCCTCGCCATTTCATCGCCAGCTCCTATTGATACATCTCGGGCACGTCGTAACGCAGGCCGTAATGGTCGTAGATGGCCTTCACCGAGCCCTCGCGGATCAAGCCTTCGAGCGCCTCCTCCACGGCATAGGCCAGTTGACGGTTGCTTTCGTGAACCGCCATGCCGATTTCCCAAAGCTGCTTGCCCATGTTCGGGTAGGCATTTTCTGCCAGTGCCACTTGCGGGTCGGCCGCTTCATGCACTTGCCAGTCGATCTCGCCGCGCATGGCCATCACCGCGTCGACCTCACCCGCCTTCATCGCGGCAAACGCCTGGGGCACGCAGGGATAGTGATGAGTCTTGCCGGCGAGCATGCCGTTGAACACCGAGGTCAGGTAGAACGACGGCACGCTGTCGACTTCGACGCCAATCGGGTGTTGCGCGAACACCGCGACGCTGGCGACCTTGTCCAGCCGCCGACGGTCATAGGCCACCTGCCATTGTTCGTTCTGGTACGGACCGAACATCACCACATGGCCGTTTTCCAGTTCGCCTAACTCATTACGCTTCTGCGCATAGTCATGGTCGTAGGGCACGCGCATCATCAGGTCGGCCAGTTGCTGATTGTGCAAGGCACTGGCACGCCAGATGTAGTCGCGCAGGTCGTCATCGAGCTTTTCCCCGGCCGGAGCCCAGATCAGCGTCAGGCGCACGCCGAGCGCCTTGGCCAGGGCCTCGGCGAGCTCGACATCGACCCCCTGGGGCTTTCCGGCGCGTTCAAAACTGTAGGGGGCGAAGTCCTTGTAGACCGCCACCTTCAGCTCCCCGGCGGCGATCATTTCGTCGTAGTTGCGAACCTGCGCCTGCGCCGGCTGGCAACACAGCCACAGAGCGCCGAGCAACACCGCGAGCAGGCGCATGGGTCACTCCTCGACGTGCACAGTGTCCAGATAAGTGCGCACCGCCCACAGAGCTTCCTGGCTCAGGTAGTCGGCCATCTTCGGCATGTACACCCGACCGTCGCGCACCGCGCCATGGCGTACCCGTTCGGCGAACCATTCATCGCCCGACTCACCGACATCGAGCATGCGCAAGTCGGGGGCGATACCACCGGACTTGGCTTCCAGACCATGACAGGCCGCGCAGTTCTGGGTATAGGCCGAGGCGCCGATTTCCACTGCCTTGTCATGTTCCGGGGCGGTGCGATAAGGGTTTACCGCAGCCCAGCCGTCGGCATCGAGTTGCACACCGGCGTCCTTGACTGGCGTCAGTCCCTTGGTTTCCACAGCCTGGGGTACCACGTTGCCGTGGGCCCACACGGAACCTGCGCTGATAAGACCGGCCAGCAGCCCGGTGACGAGCAAGGCGTTGCGTTTTGTTGTCATTGTTCTGCCCTCAGGATTGCACGCAAAACCTCTTGTCAGAGGCTATGGCGGTCATATTAGAAAGCCCTGCGCACAGACCCCATGCTGCTTTGGTGGTCGCCACCTACTCCCTTGGTCGTAAGGCGATCGGTGGACTGCGGACGCGGGCCGTGGAGCCGGTCGACGCCGATCAGGGTCAGGATCAGCAGAAACGGCAGGAGCAGCGTTTTGACGATACGCATGGTCAATCCCCTCCAGATCAATGGCCGTGATAGCCCATGCTAGAACCGCGCCGAACGTGGCGGGCTACTACCTTGGTACTGGCCCTTCGGTACTTTCTGCATATTTTCACGTCACCACAGGCTTCCTATGCTGGCGCTACCGGTGATGGAGAGCCTTATGCGCCAGCTTGCCCCTTATGCCCTGATCTATCTGCTGGCGATTGCCTGCGCCGCCGGCCTGGCCACCCAGCCCCCGGCCGCCGATGCGCCCTTGCAGGTGCGCATCGGCTACCTGGGTTATCGCCCCGACCCTGGCCCGCTGCTGTCGAACGTCATTCCCGAACCCACCGATGCCGGCCTGCGCGGCGCCGAACTGGCGATCACCGACAGCAACAGCACCGGGCGTTTTCTCAATCACGGCTACAGCCTGACCAGCGCCAGCGTCGACAGCCCCGAAGCCTTGCTCGAAGCGGCGAAGGCCCAGCACGAACAGGGTCTGCGCCTGTTTGTGGTGAACGCACCTGCAGCCAGCCTGCAGCAGCTCAGTGCCGCACTGCCCGACAGCCTGCTGTTCAACGCCGGCAGCCCGGACGACAACCTGCGCACCACCGATTGCCTGCCGAACGTGCTGCACACCTTGCCGAGCCGGGCGATGCTCGCCGACGCGCTGGTACAGTTTCTGGTGCTGCGCAAATGGCAGCGCGCGCTGCTGATAGTCGGCCCGACGGCGGACGATCAAGCCTACGCCGCCGCCCTGCGCCGCGCCGCCAGGCGCTTCGGCCTGCAACTGGTGGCGGAAAAACCCTGGAGCTTTGATAACGACCAGCGGCGCAGTGCCCAGGCGGATATGCCGCTGTTCACCCAGACCGCCGAGTACGACGTGGTACTGGTGGCCGATGAACGCGGTGACTTCGGTGAATACGTGCCCTACCAGACCTGGTACCCGCGTCCGGTCGCCGGCACCCAGGGCCTGACCCCGGTAGGCTGGCACAAGACCGTGGAAACCTACGGCGCCGCGCAACTGCAAAAACGCTTCGAAGCCCTGGCCGGACGCTGGATGAACGACCGCGATTTCGCCGCATGGATTGCCGTGCGCAGTATCGCCAGCGCCGTGAGCAAACAGCGCCAGGCCGAGCCGATGGCGATCCGTGCGCTTGAAATCAGCGACCAGTTGCCGCTCGACGGTTTCAAGGGCCGCAAGCTCAGCTATCGGCCGTGGAACGGCCAGTTGCGCCAGCCGATTCCCATTGTCCAGCCCCGGGCGCTGGTCAGCACGTCACCCCAGGACGGCTTTCTGCACCCGTTCAACGAGATGGATAGTCTGGGTTACGACAAATCCGAGGTGAGCTGCCGCTTTCCCTGAACACAACAACTACAACAAGGACACTGCCATGCGCCGCACCCTGCTTTCATGCATCCTGCTGCTCGCCGCTGGCCAAGCCGTCGCCAGCACGGCCTGGGTCTCCAACGAAAAGGACAACAGCCTGAGCCTGATCGACATGCAGACCCTGCAAGTCACCGACACCCTGCCCGTCGGCCAGCGCCCCCGCGGCCTGCTGCTGTCCCATGACAACAAGCTGTTGTACATCTGCGCCAGCGACTCGGACCGGGTCCAGGTGATGGACGTGGCCACGCGCAAGATCATCAAGGAATTGCCCTCGGGCAAAGACCCTGAACAATTCGCCCTGCACCCGAACAATCGCTGGTTGTATGTCTCCAACGAAGACGATGCACTGGTCACGGTGATCGACACCGAAACCTCCAAGGTCCTCGGCCAGATCAACGTCGGCGTCGAACCCGAAGGCATGGCGGTGAGCCCTGACGGCAAGTGGGCGGTCAATACCAGCGAAACCACCAACATGCTGCACTGGATCGACACCAGCACCCAGACCCTGGCCGACAGCACCCTGGTGGATCAGCGCCCGCGCTTCGTCGAGTTCTCCCCGGATGGCGCGAAGCTCTGGGCCTCGGCGGAAATCGGCGGCACCGTGACCATTCTCGACGTGGCCAGCCGCAACGTCCTCAAGACCCTGAACTTCCAGATCAAGGGCGTGCACCCGGACAAGGTGCAACCGGTGGGCATCAAGCTCAGCGCCGATGGAAAATACGCTTTCGTCGCCCTCGGCCCGGCCAATCACGTCGCGGTGGTCGACGCCAGAACCTTCGAGATTATTGATTACCTGCTGGTGGGCCGACGGGTCTGGCAGATGGCGTTCACCCCGGACCAGAAGCAATTGCTGGCCACCAACGGCGTCAGCGGCGATGTCTCGGTGATCGATGTCGACAGCCTCAAGGTCAGCAAGTCGGTGAAGGTCGGGCGCTATCCCTGGGGCGTGGTGGTGACGCCATGAACGCCCTTGAAGTCAGTGACCTGAGCTTTGCCTACGGTACTCGAGAGGCCTTGCGCAAGGTGAGCTTCAGCCTGGAACCCGGGCGTTTCGCCGCGCTGCTGGGACCCAACGGCGCGGGCAAGTCGACCCTGATTGCCCTGCTGACCCGGCTCTATGATCTGCAGCAAGGCGAGATCCGCGTCGGTGGCTGTTCATTGCGCAACGCGGCACGCCCGGCGCTCAGGCAATTGGGCGTGGTGTTCCAGCAAAGCACGCTGGACCTGGACCTCAGCGTCGAGCAGAACCTGCGTTATCACGCGGCATTGCATGGCCTGTCCCGGCGCCAGAGCGGTCTTCGGGTCGACGCCGAACTGGCCCGCCAGGCCCTGACCGAGCGCCGCCGCGAACGGGTGCGTGAACTCAACGGCGGCCATCGTCGCCGGGTAGAGATAGCCCGCGCCCTGTTGCATGAGCCGCGTCTGCTGCTGCTCGATGAAGCCAGTGTCGGCCTCGACCCGGCAAGTCGCCTGGCGCTCAATCAGCACCTGCGCAGCCTGTGTCGCGAGGAGCGCATCAGCGTGCTCTGGACCACTCACCTGCTCGACGAAGTGCAGCCCAGTGACGACTTGCTGATCCTCCATCAAGGCCGGCTGGTCGCCAGCGGACAGGCGGCTGCCCTGAGCCTGGAACACGGCGGTGACCTCGGTTCGGCATTCACCCGCCTGACGACCACAGGAGCCATGCAATGACAGCTTACTGGCAATGCTTCAGCGGCATCGTGCTACGCGAATGGCTGCGCTTCGTGCTGCAACGCACGCGGTTTCTCAGCGCCCTGGTGCGGCCACTGCTGTGGCTGCTGGTATTCGCGGCCGGTTTTCGCGCAGCGCTCGGGATCGCCATCATCGAGCCCTACGACACCTACATTCCCTATGAGGTCTACATCATTCCCGGGCTGGCCTGCATGATCCTGCTGTTCAACGGCATGCAGGGGTCACTGTCGATGGTCTACGACCGCGAGATGGGCAGCATGCGCGTGCTGTTGACCAGCCCTCTGCCGCGCACCTTCGTGCTGTGCAGCAAGCTGCTGGCCACCTCACTGATTTCGCTGTTGCAGGTGTATGCGTTTCTGGCGATTGCCTGGATTTACGGCGTGCGGCCGCCCGCCTTGGGTCTGTTGATGGCGTTGCCGGCCCTGCTGCTGGTGGCGTTGATGCTCAGCGCACTGGGCCTGTTGCTGTCGAACGCGATCCGCCAGCTGGAGAACTTTGCCGGGGTGATGAATTTCGTGATCTTCCCGCTGTTTTTCCTGTCATCGGCGCTGTATCCGCTGTGGAAGATGCGCGAGGCCAGCGAGTGGTTGTACTGGTTGTGCACCCTGAACCCGTTCAGCCATGCGGTGGAGCTGGTGCGCTTTGCCTTGTACGAGCGCTTCAATCCGCTGGCGCTGGCGGTGTGCGTGGGGCTAACGCTGCTGTTCACGCTGCTCGCTGTGCTGACCTTCAACCCCCAGCACGCCGCCCTGCGCAAAACCAACTGACTACACAGGTCAACTGTGGGAGCGGGGGGGGGGGGGGGGGGGCGGGCGCGAAAAAAAAAAAAATTAATTATTAAATAAAAAAAAATAGGGCAACCCCCCC
>NZ_JBGLYV010000097.1:0-23040 GCF_047304225.1 Pseudomonas sp. Pseusp3
TTTGTTTTCCAAGGAGTTTTCCGTTTCGACTGCGCCGGAAGTGGGGCGAATTATAGGCCTCCAGAATCTGCCGTCAACACCTATTTTCACAAAACTGTCATATAGGTCAAAAAAGCCCCGAAAACAAAAAGGCCGACCCAATGGGTCGGCCTTCTACGCCCTTCTACTTACAAGCTAGGGAAGGCGAACTGCGAAGCTTCATGGCTAGCACGCTGCGGCCAGCGCTGGGTGATGGCTTTGCGGCGGGTATAGAAACGCACGCCATCCGGGCCATAGGCGTGCAGGTCGCCGAACAGCGAACGCTTCCAGCCACCAAAGCTGTGATAGGCGACCGGCACCGGCAACGGTACGTTGACGCCGACCATGCCGACTTCGATCTCGTCGCAGAACAAACGCGCCGCTTCCCCGTCGCGGGTGAAGATGCAGGTGCCGTTGCCATACTCGTGATCGTTGATCAGTTGCATGGCTTCTTCCAGGCTGTTGACCCGGACAACGCAAAGCACCGGCCCGAAGATCTCTTCTTTATAGATACGCATCTCTGGCGTGACGTTGTCGAACAGGCAGCCACCCAGGAAGAAGCCTTCCTCGTGACCGGCCACGGTCAGACCACGGCCGTCGACGACCAGCGTCGCGCCGGCAGCTACGCCGTCTTCTACATAACCGCTGACTTTGTCGCGGGCCTGGCCGGTGACCAGAGGCCCCATGTCCAGGCCGCAAGAAGTACCGGCGCCGATTTTCAGCGCCTGGATTTGCGGTACCAGCTTGGCCACCAGCGCGTCCGCCACCTGATCGCCAACGCACACGGCCACCGAGATCGCCATGCAACGCTCACCGCAAGAACCGTATGCTGCGCCCATCAGTGCGCTGACGGCGTTGTCCAGGTCTGCATCCGGCATCAGCACCGCGTGGTTCTTCGCGCCGCCCAGGGCCTGAACGCGTTTGCCACGTTTGGTGCCTTCGGAGTAGATGTACTCGGCAATCGGTGTCGAACCGACAAAGCTCAGCGCTTTGACTTCCGGCGCCTCGATCAGCGCATCCACTGCGGTCTTGTCACCGTGCACCACACTCAGTACGCCTTTAGGCAGACCAGCTTCCAACAGCAACTGGGCGATCAGCAGCGTCGAGCTCGGGTCACGCTCGGACGGCTTGAGAATGAAGCAGTTGCCACAGACGATCGCCAGTGGGTACATCCACAGTGGCACCATGGCCGGGAAGTTGAACGGAGTGATACCGGCAACCACGCCCAGCGGCTGGAAGTCAGACCAGGCATCAATATTCGGGCCGACGTTACGGCTGTACTCGCCCTTGAGGATTTCCGGGGCTGCACACGCGAACTCGACGTTCTCGATGCCGCGCTTCAGTTCACCAGCCGCATCTTCCAGGGTCTTGCCGTGCTCTTCGCTGATCAGTTGGGCGATACGCGCTTCGTTCTGCTCCAGCAGTTGCTTGAAGCGAAACATCACCTGGGCACGCTTGGCCGGTGGCGTGTTGCGCCAGGCCGGGAACGCAGCCTTGGCAGCATCGATGGCGCTCTGAATGGTTTCGCGAGTCGCCAGCGGCAACTTGTGAATGGCCTGGCCGGTGGACGGGTTGAACACATCAACCGCGCGACCGTTCTCGGTCACCAGTTCGCCATTTATCAAATGCGGAATAACGCTCATGGAAGCTCCTGAAAAGTTGTCCACAGGCGCCCTTCAACGGGTGCCTGCTATATAGATAGCTTTTGTAGGAGCTAGCTTGCTCGCGAAGATGCTGAGGGCGCCGCGTTCATCCAGACAGCCCCCCGTCATCGTTGACGCCCATCGCGAGCAAGCTCGCTCCTACAGGTGTTGTGTCAAATCAGTCGATCTTGCCCAGCACTTCGCCGACCGCGTCGAACAGGCGATCCAGGTCCTGCGGCTTGCTGTTGAAGGTTGGGCCGAACTGCAGGGTGTCGCCGCCGAAGCGCACGTAGAACCCGGCTTTCCACAGCGCCATGCCGGCTTCGAACGGACGCACGATGGCGTCGCCGTCACGTGCAGCGATCTGGATCGCGCCGGCCAGGCCGAAGTTGCGGATGTCGATGATGTTCTTGGTGCCTTTGAGGCCATGCAGCGCATTTTCGAAATGCGGGGCGACTTCGGCCACGCTCTGCACCAGGTTTTCCTTTTGCAGCAGGTCGAGCGCTGCCAGGCCCGCGGCGCAAGCCACCGGGTGCGCGGAGTAGGTGTAGCCATGAGGAAATTCAACCGCGTATTCAGGTGTCGGCTGATTCATGAAGGTCTGGTAGATCTCGGAGCTGGCAATCACCGCGCCCATCGGGATCGCGCCGTTGGTGACTTGCTTGGCGATGCACATCAAGTCCGGGGTCACGCCGAAGGTGGTGGCGCCGAACATGGTGCCGGTACGGCCGAAACCGGTGATCACTTCGTCGAATACCAGCAGGATGTTGTGCTGGTCGCAGATTTCACGCAGACGCTTGAGGTAACCCTGAGGCGGAACCAGCACGCCAGCGGAACCGGCCAATGGCTCGACGAATACCGCCGCGATGTTCGACGCATCGTGCAGTTCGATCAGCTTCAGCAGTTCGTCAGCCAAGGCGATACCACCCTGCTCCGGCATGCCACGGGAGTAAGCGTTGCTTGCCAGCAAAGTGTGCGGCAGGTGGTCGACGTCCATCATCGCCTGACCGAACAGCTTGCGGTTGCCATTCACGCCACCGAGGCTGGTGCCGGCGATGTTCACGCCATGGTAACCACGGGCACGGCCGATCATTTTGGTCTTGGTCGACTGGCCTTTCAGGCGCCAGTAAGCGCGGACCATCTTCACCGCAGTGTCAGCGCACTCGGAGCCCGAGTCGGTGAAGAACACGTGGTTCAGGTTACCCGGGGTCAGGTCGGTGATTTTCTCGGCCAGCTGGAAGGACAGCGGATGGCCGTACTGGAAGCCTGGCGAATAATCGAGGGTGCCCAGTTGCTTGGACACGGCCTCCTGGATTTCCTTGCGGGTGTGCCCGGCGCCACAGGTCCACAGACCCGACAGCGAGTCATACACCTTGCGCCCCTTGTCGTCGATCAGCCAGCTGCCCTCAGCGCCAACGATCAGGCGCGGGTCGAGCTGGAAGTTGCGGTTGGCGGTGTAAGGCATCCAGTGAGCATCGAGCTTGAGCTGGCTGGCCAGGGAAGTCGGGGCGTTTTCAGGCTGGTTCATGGGCGAAACCTCGCAAGGCAATAAGCGGCGTAAGGATTGAAAACCGTTGTTGCAGCTAAATTGCCACGGGGATAAAGTCGGTGAAATGCAACTTTTCTAATGTTCAGTCAGCCCACTACTAAACTTTCGAGTAACAAGCATGAGCACTCGCCGTCCCGATCCGCTGGCCCAGGTCAGCGACTTTGACATTCGCCTGCTGAGGATCTTTCGCAGCGTGGTGGAATGCGGCGGCTTCTCCGCGGCGGAAACCGTTCTGGGCATCGGTCGCTCGGCAATCAGTCAGCAGATGAGCGATCTGGAGCAACGCCTCGGTTTACGACTGTGCCAACGTGGACGTGCCGGGTTTTCCCTGACTGAAGAAGGCCGCGAGGTCTATCAATCGGCGTTGCAACTGTTAAGTGCACTGGAAAGCTTCCGCACCGAGGTCAATGGCCTGCACCAGCACTTGCGCGGCGAATTGATCATTGGCCTGACTGACAACCTGGTCACCCTGCCCCACATGCGCATCACCCATGCCCTCGCGCAATTGAAAGAACGCGGCCCGGATGTCCAGATCCAGATCCGCATGATCGCGCCCAATGAAGTCGAGCAAGGCGTACTCGACGGTCGTCTGCACGTCGGCGTGGTGCCCCAGGCCAGCGCGCTGTCGGGGTTGGAATATCAACCGCTGTATAGCGAACGATCGCTGTTGTACTGCGCGGTCGGCCATCCGCTGTTTTATGTCGACGATAAACAACTGGACGACGAACGCCTGAACAGCCAGGACGCCATCGCGCCCACCTTCCGTTTGCCGGCGGAAATCCAGGCTCACTACCAGGCGCTCAATTGCACCGCCAGCGCCTCGGACCGCGAAGGCATGGCGTTCCTGATCCTGACCGGACGCTATATCGGTTACCTGCCGGATCACTACGCGAGTCTTTGGGTGCAGCAAGGCCGGTTGCGAGCGCTGAAAGAAAAAACGCGCTTCTATGACCTCAGCCTGGCGTCGGTCACACGCAAGGGGCGTCGACCTCATCTGGTGCTGGAGAGCTTTCTGGAGAGCCTGGCCGCGACGCGTTAATGATCATTGCGCCACATAAGGACTTGTCTGAAGCCGGTGGGTACGATATCAACGCAATGGCCGTCCCACCCACCCGTTCGGAAGTGCTTATGACCTTTGAAGTCCCAGCCCACGGCGCAAAATCCGTCAGCCGCATTCGTCAGAAAAACGAAGAGACCATCATCAAAGCCGCCGAAGACGAGTTCGCCCGTCACGGGTACAAAGGCACGAGCATGAACACCATCGCCCAGAACGCCGGGCTGCCCAAGGCCAACCTGCATTATTACTTC
Organism: Pseudomonas sp. Pseusp3; assembly: GCF_047304225.1. Classification (NCBI taxonomy): domain Bacteria; kingdom Pseudomonadati; phylum Pseudomonadota; class Gammaproteobacteria; order Pseudomonadales; family Pseudomonadaceae; genus Pseudomonas; species Pseudomonas sp. Pseusp3. The sequence continues at coordinate 4,519 of NZ_JBGLYV010000097.1, forward strand.
ACCAACAAGCTCGGTTTGTACGTGGCGGTGCTGAGCAACATCATCGAACTGTGGGACAGCACCTTCAACACCCTCACCGCCGAGGACGATCCGGCCGAAGCCTTGACCCGCTATATCCGCGCGAAAATGGAGTTCTCCCGACGCCAGCCGCAAGCCTCGCGGATCTTTGCCATGGAAGTCATCAGCGGCGGCGAATGCCTGACCGAGTATTTCAACCAGGATTATCGCGCCTGGTTCCAGGGCCGTGCGGGTGTGTTCCAGGCCTGGATCGACGCCGGTAAAATGGACCCGGTCGATCCGGTGCACCTGATCTTCCTGTTGTGGGGCAGCACCCAGCACTACGCCGACTTCGCCACGCAGATCTGCCGTGTCACCGGGCGCACCCGGTTGACCATGCAGGACATGGAAGACGCCGGGGACAACCTGATCCGCATCATTCTCAAGGGCTGCGGCCTGACACCGACAATTTAAGTTCTTATGCCTTTTACCCTCAGCGGTTTTTGCGAACACCGCGAAGAGATTCGCAAGAGCCGCTTCATCACCTTTGCCGCGCCCATCTCCAGCCCGGCCGAAGCCCAGGCATTCATTGAACAGCACAGTGACTTGAATGCCTCGCACAACTGCTGGGCGTGGAAGCTCGGCGATCAATATCGCAGCACCGATGATGGCGAGCCCGGCGGTACGGCCGGCCGACCGATTCTGGCGGCGATAGAGGCACAGGATTGCGATCAGGTCGCGGTGCTGGTGATTCGCTGGTATGGCGGCATCCAACTGGGTACCGGCGGGCTCGCCCGGGCCTATGGCGGTGGTGCGAACAAATGCCTGCAAGCGGCGCCAAAGATCGAATTGATCAGCCGGGTGCCGCTGCGTTGCGCTTGTGGGTTTGCCGAGTTGGCCCTGGTCAAGCTGCGGGTGGCGGAGGCAGGTGGATTAGTTGTGGAGGAAACCTTCACCGCCAACGGTGTCGAGTTGCAGTTGGCCGTGGGTGATGTGCAAATCGACACCTTGCAATTACAACTGGCCGATTTGAGTCGCGGGCGTATTTTGTTGCAGCGCTAAAAAGCTCCGGCCCAGGCTGCAATCTTTTGGGGCACAGCGCTTTTTCACTTATTCCATACTTGCCCACATCTGCTGTGCACCCGGCTGTGGATAACCTGAGCACATACGGCTGTAACCCTTCTGTCATGCGGCTTTGCGGACTTTGCTCAATTTTCGTCCAATCTGCCATCAAGCAGAGTAAATTCAAATAAAAACAAACAGTTACATCGGTTTATCGCCTTTAGAAGAAAGCCACTCAGTGCTTATGCCCATGCTTTGGGCTTGCGCACAAATACTGTGGAGCAATCTGTGGATAACCCGTTCATGGCCGTCGCCGAGCCGTGTACAACACGGCTCGTGGTCATTTGCTCATTTTTTGATCAAAACCGTACGAGCAAAATCAGGGCTTGATTCTCGGCACTGCCCCCCTGTGGTGCCCGGCTCCGTGCGACACATTTGAAAGCGGCGCACTCAATGCCTCGGCCCACGCTGGATGGGTGTGAACCCGGTCAAATGTGGGAGCGAGCCTGCTCGCGAAGGCGTCCGAACAGGCAGCGCCTGAACTGCGCCCCACGCCAATTCAAACACCAGGAAAACCACCAACAACGAACTCGCGCCATGGGCAAGTGCATAAGCCTGCCAAGCCGAGAACAGGAATCTGGCCACGGCGTCATACCGTCCGAAAATCTGCTGCGGATCACGAATCCGCAACACCGCCCATACGCAGACAATCGACCCCAGCAGATTCGCCATCAGCATGTGCAGCGGTTCGAACGGCGGCAGCTCACCGGGTAAATTCAATGCCTGGCTCACGTTAGTCAAAATCCCATGCAGTGCCGCAAAACTCCACGGCGTGACAAACGCGACCGTCACGATCAGGTCGTACCAGGCACTGCCTTGCACCAGGCGGCGATATTGCGTTGCAGTCCACATCGACATTGCTCCATCAATTCAGGGAGCAACAAGGCTAAAGCCTGGAGTATGCTCCAGGGTCAAGCCCCCTTCGAGAGGTCATGATGCGCATCGGTGAATTAGCCCAGGCCAGCGCCGTCAGCCGCGACACGCTGCGTTTCTACGAGCAGCGCGGGTTGATCGCGGCGCAACGCAGCGCCAACGGGTATCGCGACTATCCGCCAGACATGGTGCAACTGGTGCAGTACATCAAGACCGCTCAACGGCTGGGCTTTACCCTCGGCGAGATCGGCAACAGCGTCACTGCAATCTGGCAGTCGCCCGATCCCGACGCGGCCGTCACGCAACTGCTGCAAGACAAACTCAAACTGATCGAAGCCCGCATGACCGAACTCGGCGCACTGCGCGATGAGTTGCAACAACGGCTCGGGCAACAGTGTCCATTGAATCCACGACTCTGAATTTTCAAGGAAGCCACTCATGTCCAAGGCAAAAACCGCACTCATCATCGGCGCCTCCCGGGGGCTTGGCCTCGGGCTGGTCAAAACCCTGTTGGCCGATGGCTGGCAAGTCACCGCCACCGTGCGCAATCCGCAAAAAGCCGAAGCCTTGCAGGCCTTGGGCGATGTGCGGATCGAAACGCTCGACATGGACGATCAGCAAGCGGTGTCCGCCCTGAGCCAACAGCTCAAGGACGATGTGTTTGACCTGCTGTTCGTCAATGCCGGGGTCAAGGGGCCGGATGTCCAGACACCGAACGGTGGCGCGACGATGACTGACGTCGGCCAGCTGTTTTTCACCAATGCCGTGGCGCCGATCAACCTGGCCCAGCATTTTGTCGAGCACATCCGCCCGGACACCGGCGTGCTGGCGTTCATGAGTTCGGTACTGGGCAGCGTGACCATGCCCGATGCGCCGGAACTGGCACTGTACAAGGCCAGCAAGGCGGCGCTGAACTCAATGACCAACAGTTTCGTCACTCAGCTGGGCGAAACCAGCCTCACCGTGCTGTCGCTGCACCCGGGCTGGGTGAAAACCGACATGGGCGGCGAAGGCGCGGACATCGACGTCGAAACCAGCACCCGTGGCCTGGTTGATCAGGTGAATGCGTATGTCGGCAAGGGCGGACATCATTTCATCAACTACCGGGGTGAGACCATTCCCTGGTAATACCCCAAATCTAAATGTGGGAGCGGGCTTGCTCGCGAAGGCGTCGTATCAGTCGACAGGTATGTACCTGACACACCGCTTTCGCGAGCAAGCCCGCTCCCACAGGGTTATGGGTTGTCCTGTCGGGCCGGGCTTGCCCCCGGCAACGTTTTGTTTGACACTTCGCACCTCGCCTCCCCGGCGACCCTGGATCAGCAGACAGGGCAACACTGAGCTGGCAACCCTGAACCCAACTTTCAGAGGAGCCGGCCAACATGCCTGCGACCCGTACCTGGTTAAAAAATCCCCTCGCCATTTTCACGGCCAACGGTCTCGATGCCCGTGGCGGTCTGGTGCTGCAAGACGGCTTGATCGTCGAAGTGCTGGGCGCTGGCCAGCAACCGTCCACCCCCTGCAATGAAGTGTTCGACGCTCGCGAGCACGTGATCCTGCCGGGCCTGATCAACACCCATCATCACTTCTATCAGACCCTGACCCGCGCCTGGGCGCCGGTGGTCAATCAGCCGCTGTTCCCGTGGCTGAAAACCCTGTACCCGGTCTGGGCACGCCTGACCCCGGAAAAACTCGCCCTCGCCACCAAAGTCGCGCTGGCTGAGTTGCTGCTGTCCGGTTGCACCACCGCGGCCGACCATCACTACCTGTTCCCGGAAGGCCTGGAAAATGCCATCGACGTGCAGGTCGAGAGCGTTCGCGAACTGGGCATGCGCGCCATGCTCACCCGCGGCTCCATGAGCCTTGGCGAAAAGGATGGCGGCCTGCCGCCGCAACAGACCGTGCAGGAAGGCGAAGTGATCCTCGCCGATAGCCAGCGGCTGATCGCCGAGTACCACGAACGCGGTGAAGGCGCGCAAATCCAGATCGCCCTGGCACCGTGCTCACCATTTTCGGTGACGCCGCAAATCATGTCGGCCAGTGCCGAACTGGCGAACAGACTCGACGTACGCCTGCACACCCACCTGGCGGAAACCCTCGACGAAGAAGAGTTCTGCCTGCAACGCTTCGGCCTGCGCACCGTGGACTATCTGGACAGTGTTGGCTGGCTCGGCCCGCGTACCTGGCTGGCCCACGGCATCCATTTCAACCCGGATGAAATCGCCCGCCTCGGTGCCGCCGGCACCGGTATTTGCCATTGCCCGAGTTCGAACATGCGCCTGGCCTCGGGCATCTGCCCAAGCATCGAGCTGACCGATGCCGGTGCCTTGCTTGGCTTGGGCGTGGACGGTTCGGCGTCCAACGATGCCTCGAACATGATGCTCGAAGCACGTCAGGCCCTGTACATCCAGCGCCTGCGCTATGGCGCCGAGAAGATCACTCCGGAACGCGTACTCGGCTGGGCGACCAAAGGTTCGGCCAGTCTGTTGGGACGTACCGATATCGGTGAACTGGCCGTGGGCAAGCAGGCCGACCTGGCCCTGTTCAAGCTCGACGAACTGCGCTTCTCCGGCAGTCATGATCCAGTCTCGGCACTGCTGCTGTGCGGCGCCGACCGTGCGGATCGGGTGATGGTCGGCGGCAAGTGGCGAGTGATAGACGGGCAGGTCGAGGGGCTGGACTTGAAGGGGTTGATCGCTGATCACAGCCAGGCGGCACGGCAGCTTATCGCAGGCGTCTGACACCACACCGATTAAAACCATGGGGTGACGCTAACGTTTCGTTTTGCCTTAGCGCACCAGTGGGTGGCAGCTGTGCAGCGCCATGCACTTTTATCGCACTTCACCGACCTGTCGCGAGCAGGCTCGCTCCCATAGAGACCGCGGTGCTTTTGTGGGAGCGAGCCTGCTCGCGAGGGCATCACCGCGACTTCAAGTTCTTGTTGTCCTGTTGGTCAGCCGTTTGCATTGCCCTGTGCAAGCCAAAGAGCCCAGCCAACCTCACGACAAAATGGAGTCCGAATTCATGCACAACCCTCCGTTGAAGAAGCTGCTCTGCGCCATTGCGGTGACCATCGGCCTGAGCGCCAGCCTGACTGCCATTGCCAACACCCCTCCGAAATTCGGCTTCGTCGCCTCGTTCCTGATCCCGGAAATGATCCGCGACATCAACGCCATCCAGCTGGCCTTGAACAAATACAACCCCGCACCGATCCAGGCCGCCGAGCGTCGCGGCGTGTACGCCGTGGGCTACGCTTCGGACATGGCGTACATCGGACCGAAAATGGCGCTGACCTCCATCGTCACCGATTGGGCTCCGCGACGGGAACCGGAAGCGCTGTGGTGAACCGCCTGGTCAGGTTTTACCAATTGTTGCGGAAACCCTCTGTAGAATGGCGACCATTGCACCTGATGAGAAAAGAATCATGTACGACTGGCTGAACGCCCTGCCCAAAGCAGAACTGCACCTGCACCTGGAAGGCTCGCTGGAACCCGAGCTGTTGTTCGCCCTGGCCGAGCGCAACAAGATTGCCCTGCCATGGAGCGATGTCGAAACCTTGCGCAAGGCCTATGCCTTCAACAACCTGCAGGAGTTCCTCGACCTGTATTACCGGGGTGCCGATGTGCTACGCACGTCCCAGGACTTCTATGACCTGACCTGGGCGTATCTGCTGCGCTGCAAAGAGCAGAACGTGATTCACACCGAACCGTTCTTCGACCCGCAGACCCATACCGACCGTGGCATCCCGTTCGAAGTCGTGCTCAACGGCATCGCCGCCGCACTCAAGGATGGCGAGCAGCAACTGGGTATCACCAGTGGTTTGATCCTGAGCTTCCTGCGCCATCTGAGCGAAGACGAGGCCCAGAAAACCCTCGACCAGGCGCTGCCGTTCCGTGATGCGTTCGTCGCCGTGGGCCTGGACAGCTCCGAGATGGGCCACCCGCCGAGCAAGTTCCAGCGCGTGTTCGACCGTGCCCGTCACGAAGGCTTCCTGACCGTCGCCCACGCCGGTGAAGAAGGCCCGCCCGAGTACATCTGGGAAGCCATCGACCTGCTGAAAATCCAGCGCATCGACCATGGCGTGCGCGCCATCGAAGACGAGCGTCTGATGCAGCGAATCATCGATGAGCAGATCCCGCTGACCGTGTGCCCGCTGTCGAACACCAAACTTTGCGTGTTCGATCACATGTCGCAGCACAACATTCTCGACATGCTGGAACGCGGCGTGAAAGTGACCGTGAACTCCGATGATCCAGCGTACTTCGGTGGTTATGTCACCGAGAACTTCCATGCACTGCACACCCACCTGGGCATGACCCAGGACCAGGCCAGACGCCTGGCGCAGAACAGCCTCGATGCGCGGTTGGTAAAGCCCTGAAGGCAAACGCAAACCCTGTAGGAGCTGGCTTGCCAGCGATAAGGCCATCACGGTCGCCATCGCCGGCAAGCCGGCTCCTACAGCGCCATTTCCAGCTCGGTCTCACTGGCGAAACGATGAATTTCCCGTTGCCCGGAGGCTGTCACCTGCAAGGCTCGGGAATCGCTGTGAAAACTCAGCCACCCCGACTGCATGAACAGCTGCAACAATGCCGCGCCCAGTGAGCCGCCCATGTGCGGGCGTCTTTCGCTCCAGTCGGGGCACGCGCAGGCAACCCTGCCGTTGTGATGGGCCAGCGCCTGGATGAACACTCCCCGTGCCGCCAACTCCGCCGCGCCCTTGAGCGTGACCGTGACCCGCTGATCAAAATGTTCGATCCAGCCTGCCTCCACCAGTCGCTGATACAGATCGGCGGACAGGGTACCCCCCAAGTGATCGTCGCACAGCCGGGCACTCAGCAATGACGAACGCACCGCCCGGGGTTTGACGAGAGGCGCATTGCGCTTGAATACATCGGGAACATCCTGGGGTGCGCTGGCGAAGGTCGCGCTGGCCAGTGCTTCGATTGCCGCCCCGACCTCGGGAGCGGCCAGGCGGAAGAAGCGTTTGCGGCCGCGGGTTTCAACCCTCAACAGGCCTCCAGCGGACAAACGTCCCAGGTGTGCACTGGCCGAAGACTGTGACAGGCCGGCCAGCAATGCCAACTCTTCGGTTGCTCGTGCCGAACCATCCATCAAGGCCCACATCATTGCGCTGCGCTTTGGGTCAGCCAGCAATGTGGCGATCTGGCTGATGCAAGGTGCATGTTCCATGTATTCACTCCCTGTTGAATCGTTTCGTCTACTGCCCAGAAACATCTTGACCGGTAATGTGTCGCCGGCCAATTCGTGGAAACTGCCATCAACCCGGCAACGCATTGCTCACTCTTTAGTGCTGCCTGGCCGATGCCGCGAAGGCCGGACGGATGACCATGCAGTCGGGCCGACCCGAACGTGGACCCGCCATGGGTGGTTCGACGCTACTTATTTGATGAGGGCGCTAGTATATGCGGGTTGCTCGTCGGATCCTGTCCTCCGCCCGGCATAGGTGCTGATCGCTCCTGAGAGAAATTTCTCTTTTTTTGTGCGACTAATGATCGATATCCGAAAAGCCCGGAAATTGACTACTCAAAACGGCGCAGCGGCTGGCAAGCATTTCCCGCAGAAGGTTCACCGGCTTACTCAGTTGTGCGCGATGGGCGCACAATAGATTCAGCGGTGCGCGCTCGCAGAGCAGCTCCGGCATCAGCACCTTCAAGCGGCCGGCCAGTACATCGGCGGCGACATCGAGCCAGGATTTATAAGCGATCCCGGCACCTGCCACGGCCCAAAGGCGCACGACATCGGCATCGTCACTGAAGCGGTCGCCGCTGACGGTCAGGCTGACTTCGCGTTTGCCGTCGTGAAAACTCCAGTGATCGTGGACCCGGCTGCCAAGCATGTACAACAGGCAATTGTGTTGAGCCAGTTGCTCCAGATGCCGCGGCTCGCCATGACGTGCCAGATAGCCGGGAGCGGCGCACAACACCCGGCGGTTCTGCGGGGCGATGGGCAGCGCCACCAGGCTGGAGTCCTCCGGCTCACCGTAGCGCAGGGCAATGTCTACCGGTTGGCGAAACAGGTCGGCGATGCGGTCCCCCAGCAGCAGGCGCACGGTCAGTTTCGGATGCTCGCGTTGAAACTCGTCGAGCCAGGGCAGTAGCAGATTGCGGCCAAAGTCCGATGGCGCCGACAACTGCAGAACCCCACTGACCTGGTCCTGACCACGGGCCAGCAATCGCCGTCCCTCGTCGAGATTGCTCAAGGCCGCGCGGGCGTATTCGAGAAAACCCTCGCCTTCGGCGGTCAGACGCAGGCTTCGGGTCGAACGGGCCAGTAAACGGGCGCCGAGTTGCTGTTCGATGCGCTTGAGCGCCGCACTGGCCACTGCCGCCGACATGTCCATGCCCCGCGCGGCGGCGGACAGACTGCCCAGGTCCGCCGCCCGGACAAACAACTGCAAGTCATCGAAACGCAGCATCGAGAGCACCGATTATCAAAAAAATATTGAAAGAGACTGCTCTTTTAGCCGGTTTTATCTTCAGGAGAAATAGCCAATCATCTCCCCTATCGAATCTATTCTTTATTAGTGTTCAGGAGTCGCCCATGAAAGCCATTGCCTACTACGCCTCGTTGCCGATCGGTGACGACAAGGCTCTGCAAGACATCGAACTGCCAGAACCGGTTGCCGGCCCCCGCGACTTGCTGGTGGAGGTCAAAGCCATCTCGGTCAACCCGGTGGACACCAAGGTGCGCCAGAGCGTCCAGCCCGAAGGCGGCGCGGCCAAGGTGCTGGGTTGGGACGTGGCCGGCGTGGTCAAGGCGGTGGGCAGTGAAGTGAAGCTGTTCAAGGCCGGCGACAAGGTGTATTACGCCGGCTCCATTGCGCGTGCCGGCGGCAACAGCGAATTGCATGTGGTGGACGAGCGCATCGTCGGCCACATGCCCAAGACCCTCGGTTTCGCCGAGGCCGCTGCCCTGCCGCTCACTGCGATCACGGCGTGGGAACTGTTGTTCGAACGCCTGCGAGTGCGCGAAGGCAAAACCGATGAAGGCCAGAGCCTGTTGATCGTCGGCGCGGCGGGTGGCGTGGGCTCGATTCTTACGCAACTGGCTAAGCAACTGACTGCCCTTGAAGTCATCGGTACCGCTTCGCGTCCGCAGACCCAAAGCTGGGTGAAGGAACTGGGCGCCGATCTGGTGATCGACCATGGCCAGCCACTGAGCGAAGCACTCAAGCGGGCCGGCGTGGATCAGGTCACCCACGTCGCCAGTCTGACCCAGACCGACCAGCACCTGGATCAACTGGTCGAGGCATTGGCACCGCAAGGCAAACTGGCGCTGATCGATGACCCCAAGTCGCTGGACGTGACCAAGCTCAAACGCAAGAGCCTGTCACTGCACTGGGAGTTCATGTACACCCGTTCGCTGTTTGAAACCCCGGACATGATCGAGCAGCACAACCTGCTCAATCGCGTCGCCAGGCTGATCGATGCCGGAACCCTGAAAACCACCATGGGCGAACACTTCGGCACGATCAATGCGACCAATTTGCGCCGTGCCCATGCCCTGCTGGAGAGCGGCAAAGCCAAGGGCAAGATTGTGCTGGAAGGGTTCTGAAACGCTGAAAAAAACCATCGCTGATTTCATCAGCCTGCCGCGTTTTTTTGTCTGCGACCGGGGCGTCCGGGTCGCAGACAACCCCCGTGGGCGCCATCGAAAAGTCGTGTTTTTTTTAGTTACAAACCGTCAGTCCGACAGTTGCCCCTTGTCACAATGGTGCTCGTATTCGGGACTACAATCGAATCTCCTGCGAGGCAGTCTTTTGCGTAACGTCTTTTTCGAGACATCTTTTACGAGACGTCTTTTACGATAGGAGTTCAGCTATGAAGATCCTGATAAAAGAACTGGCAAAGTCCCAGTGGCAAGTTCGCCTTGATCAACATGCCGTGACGTTCCGCAGCGAAGCAGAAGCTCGCGCTTTCACGCGTACCCTCGAAGCCCGCATCCAGGCCCCTCACCAGATTCCCGTCCTCCACCCGCAGCGTGCAGCCGGCTGATTCCGGCTTCAAACCTGGGTTTGCGCTAGCGCCCGGGCATTTTGCAAACGCCGGGTGAGCATCGCCGCACTCACCACCAGAATTCCACACAGGCTGATGACCATGGCCATCGGCACGGCGCTGCCGTCGTGCAGCACCCCCACCAGCGCAGAGGCACCGGCAGCCACGCTGAATTGCAGGCAACCGAGTAGCGCCGACGCACTGCCAGCCCGTCCACCCTGCCCGCTCATCGCGCAGGCCGCGGCGTTGGGGCTGATGCAACCGAGGCTGGCGATGCAGATGAACAATGGAATCAGCAGCGGCCACAGTTGTGCGGTGTGCAGGGAGCTGACCGCGAGCAGCGTCACGCCGGCCGCCAGGTAAACCCACACTGCGCGCGCCAGCAAGAAGGCCGGACCACGCTTGGCCAGCAACCGCGCATTGACCTGTGCCACCAGAATGAAGCCCGCGGCATTGGTGCCGAACAGCCAGCCAAAGTGCTCGGCCGGAACGCCGTAGAGCTTGATAATGATGAAGGGAGAACCGGCAATGTAGGCAAACATCCCGGCGATGGCGATGCCCCCGGTCAAGGCATGGCCAAGAAATACGGGGTCGGCCAGCAACCGGCCGTACTGACGCAGCGCACCCGACAGCGGTTGACGCGGTATGTGGGCCGGCAAGCTTTCCGGCAATCCCGTCGCAACCGCCAGCCCCGCCAGTGCACTGAATCCGGTCAGGGCCAGGAAGATCGACTGCCAGCCTGTCGTGTTGACCAACAAGCCACCCAGCAACGGCGCGAGGATGGGGGCAAGCCCCATCACCAGCATCAGCTGCGAAAAGACTTTCGCCGAACCCACCGCATCACATTTGTCGCTGACCACCGCCCGGGAAATCACCATCCCGGCGCAGCCGCCCAAGGCCTGGACGAAACGCGCACCGATAAGCCATTCCAGGTTCGGTGCATAGGCACATGCCACGGAGGCGACGGTAAACAAGCCGACACCAGTGAGCAATGGAATGCGTCGCCCGAAACGATCCGCCACCGGGCCATAGGCCAGTTGACCGATGGACAGCCCGAGGAAGTACGCCGCCAACGTCATCTGAACGTGATTTTCGTCCGTCCCGAAGGCCAGTGCCATGGCCGGAAAGGCCGGCAGATAGAAATCGATCGCCAGCGGACCGAAAGCGCTCAGGGCGCCGAGAATCAGAATGGTACGAAAGTTCATCAGGCATCCAGTGGGGCAGTAGTCGGCAGCCCGACAGTCTAGCCGCGCATGGACGCCTTGAACATTCCGGTAGCTCGCTAACTATCAAAATCAGGCCAGCTTGACGCCATAACCCTCTTCGCTGATTGCCTCGATCACTTGCTGAGCGGTCAATGTACTTTCGACGCCAACCTCCCTGCTCGCCAGATCGACCCGCACACTGGCCGCCGGGTCTCTGGCCTGGACCGCCTGGGTGATGGCCTTGACGCAGTGACCACAAGACATGCCTTCAACGTTGAACACTTGCATGGGATGACTCCTTTTCCGGGATTGAACCCAGTTTCGGGCTTGCCACCATGGCAAGGTCAAGTTCTGACGTTAGCTGCCGGGCTGGCAATCGGCGCCGGGCTCGGCCAAGCTGCGTCCATCAATGACTCGAACTCAGGAGATTCAGCCATGCGCTGGTCGGTTTTCAGCCTGTTTGGCTTTCTCAGCCTTTTCGCCGCCGTGCCTTCGGTCAATGCTGCCAGTCAGGATTATGGCGTGCTGATCATTTCCCGCGAGCGCCTGGAAGTCGCGACCAGTTGCGAAATCGGTGTGTACATTCACGATCAACTGGCGGCGCGGCTGTTTCAGGAGCAGAGCACCTCGTTCAACTTGCCGCCCGGCAACGTCTCGCTGCGCCTCAAATTGCTCCCGGGTCAGGTGCCGGGTTGCAATCCGGGCATGCTCGCGCCGGGCTCGCAGGATATCCGGCTCAAGGCCGGGGATGTGCTCAAGTACCGGATCGCGATGACGCAGGAAGGGATGTACCTGAAACGCGCCGGCCTCGGCTACTGACATCTGTATCCCCCGGTGGGAGCGAGCTTGCTCGCGATTAGGCCGTTACATTCAACAACTCTGTTGACTGATACTCCGCTATCGCGAGCAAGCTCGCTCCCACAGGGGATCAGCGGCACGTTTAAGATTGGTGCTTGACCTTGCCAGCATGGCAAGGTTGATCCTGTGGTCATCTACTACAGGGAGTGCGACCGATGTCCGAATCCACCACGTTCGACCTGCCGATCGCCGGCATGACCTGTGCCAGTTGCGCCGGGCGTGTCGAGCGCGCCTTGAGCAAAGTCATTGGCGCCAGTGCCGTCAGCGTCAACCTCGCCACTGAACAGGCCCGGGTCCAGGCACCCAGCGACAGTTTGCCTGCCTTGATGGAGGCTGTAGCCAGGGCCGGCTACAGCGTGCCACAGCAGAATCTGGAACTGAGCATCGACGGCATGACCTGCGCGTCCTGCGTCGGTCGGGTCGAGCGCGCGCTGGGCAAGGTTGCGGGAGTAAAAAGCGTCAGCGTCAACCTGGCCAACGAACGTGCCCACCTGGAACTGCTCGGACAGGTCGATCCGCAAGCCTTGATCGCGGCCGTGACCAAGGCTGGCTATACCGCCAGCGTATGGGAAGCCGAACACCCGTCAACCGACAATCAGCAACAGCGCCTGCATCGCGAACGTAGCGCCTTGATCATCGCGATTGCCCTCGCTTTGCCGCTGGTAATGCCGATGCTGCTACAGCCGTTCGGCGTGCACTGGATGCTCCCGGCCTGGGCGCAATTCGCCCTGGCCACGCCTGTGCAGTTCATCTTCGGCGCACGGTTTTACATCGCCGCGTGGAAAGCCGTGCGCGCCGGAGCCGGCAACATGGACCTGCTGGTCGCCCTGGGCACCAGCGCCGGATACGGCTTGAGCCTGTACGAATGGGCCACCGCCGCCGGGCGCATGCCGCATCTGTATTTCGAAGCCTCGGCGGTGGTGATCGCCCTGGTGCTGCTGGGCAAGTACCTGGAAAGTCGCGCCAAGCGCCAGACCGCCAGCGCCATCCGCGCCCTCGAAGCCTTGCGTCCAGAGCGGGCGATTCGGGTGACCGATGGCCACGAGCAAGAGGTCGCCATCAGTTCCCTGCGTCTCAATGACCTGGTGCTGGTCAAACCCGGCGAACGCTTTCCGGTGGACGGCGAAGTGGTCGAAGGCCAGAGCCACGCCGACGAAGCCCTGATCAGCGGCGAGAGCCTGCCGGTGCCCAAGCGGCCCGGCGACAAAGTCACTGGCGGCGCGATCAACGGTGAAGGCCGCTTACTGGTGCGTACCCAGGCCCTCGGTGCGGAAACCGTGCTGGCACGGATCATCCGTCTGGTGGAAGACGCCCAGGCGGCAAAAGCGCCAATCCAGAAACTGGTGGATAAAGTCAGCCAGGTGTTCGTGCCCACCGTGCTGCTGATTGCCCTGGCAACCCTGATCGGCTGGTGGCTATATGGCGCGCCGATGGAAACCGCGCTGATCAATGCCGTTGCGGTGCTGGTGATCGCCTGTCCGTGCGCCCTGGGCTTGGCCACACCGACGGCGATCATGGCCGGCACTGGCGTAGCGGCACGCTACGGGATTCTGATCAAGGACGCCGAAGCACTGGAGCGCGCCCATGAAGTCGGCGCGGTGGTGTTCGACAAGACCGGCACCCTGACCTCCGGTGCCCCGCGCATTGCTCATCTGAGTGCCATCGACGGTAATGAGGCGAGCCTGCTGCAATTGGCCGGAGCCCTGCAACGCGGCAGCGAGCATCCGCTGGCCAAGGCTGTTCTGGATGCCTGCGTCGAACGTCACTTGAAAGTGGCCGATGTCAGCGACAGCCAGTCCCTGACCGGCCGCGGCATCGCCGGCAGTCTCGAAGGGCGTCGCCTGGCGCTGGGCAATCGTCGCCTGCTGGAGGACAGCGGCTTGAACGCCGGGCCGTTGGCCGACTCGGCGATCGCGTGGGAAAAACAAGGCCGGACCCTGTCCTGGTTGATCGAACAATCCCCCGAGCCACAAGTGCTGGGCCTGTTCGCCTTCGGTGACACCCTCAAGCCCGGGGCGCTGCAAGCGGTGCAGCAACTGAGCGCACGGAACATCAGCAGCCACCTGCTGACCGGCGACAACCGCGGCAGCGCCAACGTGGTGGCCGAGGCGCTGGGCATCCTGGATGTGCATGCCGAAGTGCTGCCGGCGGATAAAGCCGCCACGGTCGCCGCATTGAAAGAAACCGGCGTGGTGGCGATGGTCGGCGACGGTATCAACGACGCCCCGGCACTGGCCGCCGCCGACATCGGCATCGCCATGGGTGGCGGCACCGACGTCGCCATGCACGCGGCCGGTATCACCCTGATGCGCGGCGATCCGCGACTGGTACCGGCCGCATTGGAGATCAGCCGCAAGACCTACGCCAAGATTCGGCAGAACCTGTTCTGGGCCTTCGTCTATAACCTGATTGGCATTCCTCTGGCGGCACTCGGCTTCCTCAATCCAGTGCTGGCCGGTGCGGCCATGGCGTTGTCGAGCGTCAGCGTGGTGAGCAATGCGCTACTGTTGAAAACCTGGAAACCCAAGGACCTGGAGGACAACCGATGAACATCGGCCAAGCGGCCCGCCACAGCGGCCTGAGCGCAAAGATGATCCGTTATTACGAATCCATCGGCCTGCTCAAGGCGGCCCATCGCACTGATAGCGGTTATCGGGTGTATGGCGATGACGACCTGCACACGCTGGCGTTCATCAAGCGCTCGCGGGACCTGGGGTTTTCCCTGGAGGAAGTCGGCAAGTTGCTGGCCCTCTGGCAAGACCGTCAGCGCGCCAGCGCCGATGTGAAGGCGTTGGCCCGCCAGCACATCGATGAGTTGAACCGGAAGATCCGTGAGCTGGGGCAGTTGCGCGACACCTTGCAGGATCTGGTTGAGCACTGTCACGGCGATCATCGGCCGGATTGCCCGATTCTGAGAAACCTGGAGTCGGGGTGTTGTGCTGAACCGGCTCGCGCCTGATAGACCAATTGTTCCCACAGGGTTTTGGTGCTTCCCGAGACCCCACAAAAAACCCGGCCGAAGCCGGGTTTTTCTTTATCCGATCACTGCATCCACGGTGGAGGCGGTTCTTCGGCCTTGCCCGGTGGCGCATCGTCCGCCGCACGGGCCGCCTGCTTGCGCTCTTCGTCCAGGCGCGCGGCCTCGATTTCGCGCATGATGCCGCCCACGTCGGCCAGCTCTTGCGTATCGGCGAACTCGCCGGTCAGGACACTGGCCGGGTGCAAGGTGCCGGCCTCGTACAAGGCCCACATTTCCTTGGCGTATCGGGTCTTCTTCAACTCCGGCGCGAACCGCCCGAAGTAGGACGCCATGTTGCCCACGTCGCGCTCCAGCATGCTGAATGCGTGGTTGTTGCCCGCCGCATCCACCGCTTGTGGCAGGTCGATGATCACCGGACCGGTCGGCGTCAGCAGCACGTTGAACTCGGACAGGTCGCCGTGCACCAGACCGGTACACAGCATCAGCACGATCTGGGAAATCAGATACGCGTGATACTCGCGGGCCTGGTCCGGCTCCAGCACCACGTCGTTCAGACGCGGCGCGGCATCGCCGTACTCGTCGGCCACCAGCTCCATGAGCAGTACGCCTTCGAGGAAGTCGAACGGCTTGGGCACCCGCACACCGGCATTGGCCAGACGGAACAGTGCCGCCACTTCGGCGTTCTGCCAGGCGTCTTCGGTTTCCTTGCGGCCAAACTTGGAGCCCTTGGCCATCGCACGGGCCTGACGGCTATTGCGCACCTTGCGGCCTTCCTGATACTCGGCCGCCTGACGGAAACTGCGTTTGTTCGCCTCCTTGTAGACCTTCGCGCAACGTAACTCGTTACCGCAGCGCACCACATAAACAGCTGCTTCTTTACCACTCATGAGTGGGCGCAGCACCTCGTCGACCAGACCGTCCTCGATCAGGGGTTCAATGCGTTTTGGAGTCTTCATCAGCTTTTATTGTGGGTCCTTTATTACCAAACACGCGAAAGTCATTCCTTATACGGCAATCCACTCACCGGGGGGAGGGGTTGCCGACTTATGAACATTGCAGAGGCACACAATGTGCCAAATACATCGGGTAAAACCGACGACCACCACGGGTCGTTCCAGATCATAGCCGAGCCTGCGTCACTTGTTGCGCAAGGGCATTGAGGCCAATTGCGACAGAAGCTGACACAACAATTCATACCTTCCGTAGGATTTTTCCCAACAGGCCTCAATTTCCTCCGCCAACAGCCGAAGTCCTTAGTGACAGAGTGATTTGTCCGACAATCGCTGCCACAACAAAAGCGATGCCGCACTCAAGGATCAGGGTTGACCAAGAACGTTTACGGCTGCCAATAAACCGCGAGTCATCTGCACTGCGTGGGCCTACAAGAAAATCTGGAGCGCGGATGAACATCAAACAGAAGTTGACCTGGGCGTTTGCAATCATCGCCTGCCTGCCCGTGGTGCTGGTCGCCACCGTCGTTGTGCTGAACCTGCGCAGTGATGCCAGGGACGAATTCGTCGACGGCAGTGCCCGCGAGATTCGTCAGGTCAGCAACGCCATGCAATTGTTCTTTGACGGCATCAGCCAGAACGTCGACTACCTGGCCAGGCAACCGCTGATCCGAAACTCCGACGACAGCCTCAAGACTTACATGGCCGCCAACGCCGAGAGCGTCCCTCAGGGCGAGGCTGACAAGAAAGTCTTCACCCTGCTCCAGGACCTGGGCAACAGCCACCCGGCCTACGCCTATGCCATTCTCGGCACGGCGGCGGGCGGCTACGTGTCGTGGCCGGATGATCCGAAGCTGAGCAACTACGACCCGCGCCAGCGCCCCTGGTACAAAGCGGCCCAGGCCAAACCGGGCAAGCCGTTCCGCACCGAGGCCTATTACTGGGCCCAGGACGATGCGACCTACGTCAGCACCGTGCGCACTATCGACAACAAGTTGGGCACCAACGGTGGCGTGGTCAGCATCGACGTGACGCTCAAGCAGCTCACCGAAATCGTCAAACAGATCAAGCTCGGTGAAACCGGCTACCTGATGCTGCTGGAAAACACCGGCACGGTCCTGGTGGACCCGAAACAACCGGAACACAACTTCAAACCGTTGAACAGCCTTGGCGACGGCTACGCGCAACTGGCCAAGGCCGGCAAGGGCCTGGTGGAAGTGGAGTTGAACGGCGAGCGCTACATGGCCAACGTCTGGCCATCGGAGCAACTGGGCTGGACCTTCATCGGCCTGATCAAACAGAACGACGTGATGAGCTCCGCCACCCAGTTGACCTGGTTGATCGCCATCATTGCTGCCGTCCTGGCCGTTATCTTCGCCATCGTCGGCGCCAGTTTTGCCAGCCTCATCGTGCGCCCGATCCGTAGCGTGGCCAGCGGCCTGGAAGGCATCGCCCAGGGCGAAGGCGACCTGACCCAGAACCTGCAAATCCGTGGCAGCGACGAAACCGCGCAACTGGCCAACTGGTTCAACCAGTTCCTGACGGCGATCCGTAACCTGATCCAGAACATCGGTGGCGCAGCGGGCAAGATCCTCGACACCTCCAAGAGTTCGACCCAAGTCTCCAGCGACATGGCCGAAGCCGCCGGACGCCAGCGTGAAGCCGTGGACATGGTGTCCACGGCGTTCCACGAAATGGTCGCCACCGCCAACGAAGTCGCACGCTCTTGCAGCCAGGCGGCGGAATCCGCCGACAGTGGCCAGCGCCAGGCGCGCGAAGGTCAGCAGCAGATTGATGCGGCGGTGAACAGCGTTGATCGCCTGAGCCAGGAAATCGAACAGTCGGCCCAGTCGATGCAACAGCTGGAGCGCGACAGCAACGACATTCAGTCGATCCTGGGGACCATCCGTTCGATCGCCGAGCAGACCAACCTGCTGGCGCTGAACGCTGCGATCGAAGCGGCCCGTGCCGGTGAGCAAGGTCGCGGCTTTGCCGTGGTGGCCGATGAAGTGCGGGCCCTGGCCAAACGCACGGCTGACTCCACGGCGGAAATCGACGGCCTGCTGGGCAACCTGGCCAAACGCACCAGCCAGGTGACCCAACAGATGCACGCCAGCCTGGAAGTGTCCCAGCAATCGGTGACGCGCATCGGCGAAGCGCGCAACAGCTTCGGGCAGATTCGCGAGTCGGTGGACGTGATTCGCGACATGAACACCCAGATCGCCACGGCGGCGGAACAACAGCATCAAGTGGCCGAAGACATCAACCGGCACATCAGCCAGATCCATGGCGATGCGCAACTGGTGGCGGAACTGGCCAACTCGGCACGCCTGGACTCCCAGAGCCTGGCCGGGTTGTCGAATGAACTGGACGTATTGGTGCGCAGGTTCCGTACCTGATTCATCCCGCCCCAAAGATCTTCTGTGAACAAAGGAGATCCATTGTGGGAGCGGGCTTGCTCGCGAAGAGGGCATCAGCGTCAACATCAATGTTGACTGCTATACCGCTTTCGCGAGCAAGCC